>NZ_JAHLRC010000089.1:0-14665 GCF_018919545.1 Citrobacter sp. S46_ASV_140 | reverse complement strand
ACGTTGCATGAACTGCGTTGGCGAGGCAATTTTGCCGATACCTGGTATCTCTATTGCGGCCCGGCGGTGTTTATTTGTGCTGCCTCCCTCCTGACGCTGGTCAAAAATACGCTCAGTACGCGCACTCTGCCGGTACTGGGCCTTATTTCCCGCCACTCCCTGGGCATTTATGGCTTTCATGCGCTGATCATTCACGCGCTACGCACCAACGGTGTAGAACTCAAAAACTGGCCGCCGCTGGATATGCTATGGATTTTTAGCGCCACGCTGGCGGGAAGTTTACTGTTGTCTGTATTGTTGCAGCGCATCGATACGCGCAGACTGGTGAGCTAACAATAAAAGCCCTCGATCGGTAACCATCGAGGGCATACGATCACTCCGTAAAATCGTCTGCGACTGCCAGCGTTTCTTTTGGATGCTCAAAGCCACTATCACGGATATTTTTCTGCACCGCAACGGTACCAAACAGGCTTAAAAAGAAGGCCAGGCCGTAAAACCCTTTCTCGTTTAGCAGCAGCGTGGCATTCCACAAACCGATAACCAACAACGCAACCGCAATAATAAACGCGGCAAGACAGGTTATGTAGTAAATCGGCGTTGTCGGGATCCCCTCATATTTATCCCGTACCGTCTTTTGATACGACGCAGCAGAAAACAAACCAAGCACCAAAACAGCAAAGTAATACCCCTTTTCGTTCAACTGCATATCGGCATTCCACAACCCCAGCAGATAAACCACAATGCCGCCGAGAAGCGCGACCCATGACACAATACTAAATGCCGGTGAATAAGTTGATGTCCTGTTTTCCATTTAGAGGTCCTGTCCTTTAGATAAATATTCTTCTGAACGCATGAGTAAAACTTGCCCCAGTAAACATACGATGAATGCCACCGGGAACAGCCCCTTTTCGAGGGGGGATAATGGGACATTCAATACGCCCACCAACAGCACCCCTACCGTGATGAGCGCCACCATCTGACATACAGAGGCGAAGTGTTCATCGTTCTGATTGAGATTATCTGCACGCTGATAAACGTACGTCACAAACATTCCCGTCATCAGCACGGCAAAAAAATAGCCTTTGCTACTCAATAACGGGCATGCCCGCCATAAGCCAATAACGTAAATAAATGCACCAGAGAAGAATAATATCCATGGCAACAGCCTTGTCGTCTTCATTGGGACCTCCTTATCCATCATGGATACAATATGAATAACCCGCTAAAGACAACACAGAAAAGGTCACTACGCCGGACTTTCAGAATAAATTCATGCGCGCTAATTATTAATTAGATTGAAATATATATTTGATAAATCCCCTCTGTTTACCAGAGGGGATTTAGGGTCAGGACATCAGCGGGTGTAATTGCTGATAGATTTGGCGGAAGGTTTCCCGACGCTGTTGGTAAAGGGCATGGCGCTCGACATCAGGATAATGCGCCTGCTCCAGCGTAAGCTGAGGTAGAAGGTCTGATAATGGCTGCTGCGGATTAATGGCAATTTGCGCCAGACGCGCCGCACCGAGAGCAGGGCCGACATCGCCGCCGGTACGGTAATCCAACTGCAATCCGCTGATGTCAGACAGCATCTGACGCCAGTATTCGCTGCGCGCCCCGCCGCCAATCAGCGTAATGCTGGAGGGCTGCACGCCGCAGGCGTGTACCACGTCCATACCCTCAGCCAATGCAAAACCAACGCCTTCCAGCACCGCCTGTGCCAGCTCCGCCGGACCATGCTGATGCGTCAGACCGAAAAATACGCCCTTCGCCTGCGGGTTGTTGTGCGGCGTACGTTCACCGGACAGATAGGGTAAAAACCAGACCGGCTCAGCGTGTTCATCCGCCTGTTGCGCTGCGGCAATCAACGCAGGAACGCTCGCCAGTCCGGTTAATTTTGCCGCCCAGTCCAGGCAGGATGCCGCACTTAACATCACGGACATCAGGTGCCATCGTTCAGGCAATGCATGGCAAAAGCTATGGACCGCGCTTTCCGGTTTGCTGAGAAAGCCGTCGCTGACCGCAAAATAGACCCCGGAAGTACCCAGCGATAGCATCGCCTGACCGGCATTCATCATGCCCACGCCAACCGCCCCCGCTGCGTTATCCCCGCCTCCGGCGACCACCGCAACCTCCTGCATTCCCCAGGCCCTGGCGACTGCTGGCAACAATGTTCCGGTAATCTCACTGCCTTCATAGAGCGCAGGCATATGCGCACGAGTCAGCTTACAGGCTTCCAGCATGACATCACTCCAGTCACGCTTCGCAACATCCAGCCACAGGGTACCAGCCGCATCAGACATATCACTGGCGAAATCGCCGGTCATACGCAGGCGCAGGTAATCTTTCGGCAGCAGGACTTTATCAACCCGGCTAAAAATCTCCGGTTCGTGGCGCTGTACCCACAGCAGCTTTGGCGCGGTAAAGCCAGGCATCATCAGGTTGCCGGTGATGGCACGAGACTGCGGAACCAGACTCTCCAGCATGACGCACTCTTCGGCGCAGCGACCATCGTTCCACAGGATAGCCGGGCGCAATACCTTCTGTTGTTCATCCAGTAGCGTCGCGCCGTGCATCTGTCCGGCAATTCCCAACGCTTTCACCTCGCGAAGTGAATGCTGCCGACCCAGAGCTTTCACAGCGCGATCCGTTGCCAGCCACCACTGCTCTGGGTCTTGTTCTGACCATAACGGGTGCGGGCGCGAGACGGTGAGTTTCTCTGTTTGCGAAGCGACCACATCGCCCTGCTCATTGAGCAGAATGGCCTTTACGCCTGATGTGCCAAGATCTATCCCGATATACATAGGGCATCGTTCCTTAAAGAAAGGCCCGGTCGCGCGAGCTGACCGGGCTTACGGACATGCTCAGAGACCCGTTATTTGTCGAACAAATAATGGTTCACCAGATTTTCCAGCAATTCCTGATGACCGCTCTGGTGCACTGGCGCCAGGTTGTGTTGTTCAGCGTACTGCGCAATTTCCGTCAGCGTCATCTGCCCTTTCAGAATTTGCTGGCCCAGCTCACCATTCCAACCGGCATAACGTTTAGCCACGCGCTGATCCAGACCACCGTCTTCAATCATACGCGCCGCAATTTTCAGCGACAGCGCCATGGTATCCATCGCGCCAATATGACCATAGAACAGATCGTATTTATCGGTACTCTGACGACGAACCTTGGCATCGAAGTTCAGGCCACCGGTGGTGAAGCCGCCGGCTTTCAGGATTTCGTACATCACCAACGCATTCTCTTCTACGCTATTCGGGAACTGGTCAGTGTCCCAGCCCAGTTGCGCGTCCCCACGGTTGGCATCGACAGAGCCAAACAGGCCCAGTGCGATAGCGGTGGCGATTTCGTGATGGAACGAGTGACCCGCCAACGTGGCGTGGTTGGCTTCGATATTCAGTTTGATCTCTTTTTCCAGACCGAACTGCTTGAGGAATCCGTATACGGTCGCCGCATCGTAATCGTACTGGTGCTTGGTCGGTTCCTGCGGCTTCGGCTCGATAAGCAAAGTGCCCTGGAAACCGGTTTTGTGTTTGTGTTCCACGACCAGTTGCATGAAGCGACCAATTTGCTCACGTTCCTGCCGCAGATCGGTATTCAGCAGCGTTTCATAGCCTTCACGACCGCCCCACAGAACGTAGTTTTCACCGCCTAATTTATGCGTGGCATCCATAGCCGTAACCACCTGCGTGGCGGCCCAGCTGAACACTTCTGGATCCGGGTTCGTGGCCGCGCCCGCGCCGTAACGTGGATTGGTGAAGCAGTTTGCCGTTCCCCACAGCAGCTTCACGCCGCTCTGCTCCTGTTTTGCCGCCAGTACATCAACCATCTGCACAAAATTGTTTTTGTACTCTTTCAGCGACGCGCCTTCCGGCGAGACATCCACGTCATGGAAGCAGTAGTAGGGCACGTTCAGTTTGTGGAAAAACTCGAACGCCACGTCCGCCTTGCGCTTCGCTAATTCCAGCGCTTCACCGGGCTGCTGCCACGGACGATCGAAGGCACCCATACCGAACATATCCGCACCGTTCCAGCAGAAGGTATGCCAGTAGCAGGCAGCAAAACGCAGATGATCTTCCATGCGCTTGCCCAACACGATTTCGTCTGGGTTGTAATGACGAAATGCGAGCGGGTTGGTGGACTGAGTTCCTTCAAAACGTACACGATCGAGTTGGTCAAAATAAGCCGGCATAATAAGCTCCATAATCAGGTAATACGGCAAGTAAACTGCGATATGGCTATACTGGAATTTCCTGATTTATTGCTCAATTACGTTATTTCACACCGCGATTAAGAGAATACCCAAACGTGCGCTGGCTCCCAAAAAAACGCGCTGAAAAAAGAAATAAAAAGGCGATCACGATCGAAGGTTAGCCATTAAACAAAAAACCGTAATGCGCAGATAAAAAATGACAATTGTCATCCCGCTAGCAGTATGTAAATTTTGCGTAGCCTCAGGCAATCAGGAAATTTGTCACGCTTCATCAAGCAGTCGTACCTGCGGTTTTGCTAGTATCGACAGGCCCACGTTAACCTTTCCAGGACAGGTTCTTATGTTTGATAAACGTCACCGCATCACTCTGTTATTTAATGCCAATAAAGCCTATGACCGCCAGGTGGTAGAAGGAGTGGGTGAATATTTACAGGCATCGCAATCCGAGTGGGATATATTCATTGAGGAAGATTTCCGCGCCCGTATCGATAATATTAAAGACTGGTTGGGCGATGGCGTTATTGCTGATTATGACGATGATGATATTGCGCAATTACTTGTCGATGTCGATGTTCCGATCATCGGCGTTGGGGGTTCCTACCATCTGCAGCAAGATTATCCATCAGTACATTACATTGCCACCGACAACCACGCGCTGGTAGAAAGCGCTTTCCTGCATCTGAAAGAGAAAGGGATTAACCGCTTTGCGTTTTACGGCCTGCCTTCCTCAAGCGGTAAACGCTGGGCCGCAGAACGTGAATATGCGTTTTGCCAGTTGGTTGCCAAAGAGAAGTACCGCGGCGTCGTCTATCAGGGGCTGGAAACCGCACCGGAGAACTGGCAGCACGCGCAAAATAGGCTGGCGGACTGGCTGCAAACTCTGCCGCCGCAAACCGGCATTATCGCGGTCACCGACGCGCGGGCACGACACGTCCTGCAAGTCTGCGAACACCTGCATATTCCGGTACCGGAAAAACTGTGCGTGATAGGGATAGACAACGAAGAATTGACCCGTTACCTGTCACGGGTAGCGCTGTCATCCGTGGCTCAGGGAGCCAGACAGATGGGCTATCAGGCCGCAAAACTCCTGCATCGTATGCTGGCGAATGAAGAACTGCCGCTGCAACGCATTCTGGTTCCACCGGTGCGTGTTGTAGAACGTCGTTCAACCGATTACCGCTCCTTGACCGATCCAGCGGTAATTCAGGCGATGCACTTTATTCGTAATCATGCCTGTAAAGGCATTAAGGTTGAACAAGTGCTGGATTCAGTAGGGATTTCACGTTCGAATCTGGAGAAACGCTTTAAAGAAGAGGTCGGAGAGACCATTCACGCCGTGATTCATGCCGAAAAGCTGGAAAAGGCGCGCAGCCTGTTGATTTCTACCACGCTTTCAATCAACGAAATTTCACAAATGTGCGGCTACCCATCTCTGCAGTATTTCTATTCGGTATTTAAGAAAGAGTACGACACGACGCCAAAAGAGTATCGCGATGTGAACAGTGAAGTTTTGCTATAAGGATGATAGCCGGAGGGCGAAGTCGCCATCCGGCACTCGAAATTACATATGCGCGGCGATTAAACGCTGGTTGTCCTGATACATTGCGAACAGATAGTTGTTATAACTCTGTCCCTTAGTGGAATAACCCTTCAGCTTATGGATCATCGCGGTGGCGGTGACTTCCTGATCGGCTTTACGCAACTGCGCACGTGACTTACGGAAGGAAGAGTAGGCCGGATGCGTATTCAAATTAATGACGTAAGCATTCACCGACTCTTTCACTGATTCAAACTGTGAGTAGCCTTTCACCTTACCCGGTGCATTGTTACAACGACCCTTGCCACATTTCATGCCAAACAGGTTGTTGTTGCTACGCGCCAGCTTCGACGTACCCCAGCCGCTTTCTGCCGCAGCCATGGTTGCCACCATACTGGTCGGGATAATGTCTACACGTTCAAGCAGCGTATTCCACGGAATTTTACGCGTGTTACCAGACCAGTTCACCTTGTAGCGCTTCGCGATGTCTTTCATACGCGTACGCTCAGTCGGTGACCAGCGGTTCTGGTACTGTTTTGAAATCAGCCAGTTACGGTCCGCCGTAATGGCAGCATTTTGACTGGTAATATAAGGCATAACCGTCCGGAGAAACGCTTTTTTCCTTGGTGTTCCGGAAGGGTATTTTCGCAAATCAGGAAGTGAACTACTCTTTGCACTATTGCGAGAATACTCTTGTTTACTGCTAACCTGTTTATTACTTGCCTTGGTTATCTGGGGCTTGTGACTCGTTGTCGCCGTGTGTGTCTTTGCCAGCACCTCACCCGAAAATGCAACGGTGAGTAACATAAGAATCATTGCCCCATATCGTCGAATGGGAGTCAATATCATTAGGTCTCCTGGTCGGATTTATACATTCCAACACCTTATATTTTTCACAAAAATGAGAGATGAATCTCAAATCATATCAAAAATAGCCGTCAAGAGCACCCACAGGAATAGTCCAATTCTGAAACTATGTCACGTATTAACGGTTCTGGGTGCCATTAATTCGAAGAAAATGTGGAGGTTATCGCAAAATCAGTTCATTTTTTGCGCGCGATCGCTCACCCTCCCTTCTCCTCCTGGCGGAATCAACTCAAAGGAGGAGTTTCCGGCCTGATTTCACTGGCAAACTGGCGAAAATCGCAGCATCAAGGACAGCACTATGAAACTTGCCGCCGTTGCGCTGGCGCTAATGCCCGGCATTGCCATCGCCTCATCATGGACGTCTCAAGGACTTCCCACCTTCGAAGCGGAAGGTACGGGAAAATTCGTCAGCCATGCAGCGTTGACGAAGGGTACCCGTCCTTTAACTCTGAATTTTGACCAACAGTGCTGGCAGCCTGCTGATGCGATAAAACTCAACCAGATGCTGTCGCTAAAACCTTGTGAAGGCGCGCCGCCACAGTGGCGTTTATTCAAAGACGGCGATTACACGCTGGAAATCGATACCCGCTCCGGTACGCCGACGCTGATGCTGTTGGTAAAAAGTGCTAAGGACACCGTCACCACCCAGATTAGCCAATGCCCGAAATGGGACGGTTCACCATTAACGCTGGACGTGAGCCAGACCTTCCCGGAAGGTGCCGTGGTGCGTGATTTCTACAGCCAGCAAACGGCAACGGTAAAAAACGGGTCGATTACCCTACAACCCGCCGCAACCAGTAACGGGCTGTTGCTACTGGAACGGGCGGAAACCGATGCCCCCGCCGCTTTCGACTGGCATAACGCCACGGTGTATTTCGTCCTGACGGACCGCTTTGTGAATGGCGATCCGAGTAACGATCACAGCTATGGGCGTCGCAACGACGGCATGCAGGAAATTGGCACGTTCCACGGTGGCGATTTGCGCGGGCTCGCCAGCAAACTCGACTACCTGCAACAGTTAGGCGTCAACGCCCTGTGGATCAGCGCGCCGTTTGAGCAAATCCACGGCTGGGTCGGCGGTGGCGCCAAAGGGGACTTCCCCCACTACGCTTACCACGGCTACTACACCCAGGACTGGACCACGCTTGACGCCAATATGGGAAACGAAGCGGACCTGCGCGCGCTGGTTGATGGCGCACACCAGCGCGGCATCCGTGTCTTGTTTGATGTGGTGATGAACCATACCGGCTACGCCACGCTGGCGGATATGCAGGAGTATCAGTTTGGGGCACTGTACCTATCGGGCGATGAGTTGAAAAAAACGCTCGGGGAACGCTGGACGGACTGGCAGCCATCCGCCGGGCAAAGCTGGCACAGTTTCAATGATTACATCAACTTTAGCGATAAAGCTGGTTGGGAAAAATGGTGGGGAAAAAACTGGATCCGCACCGATATTGGCGATTACGACAATCCTGGCTTTGACGACCTGACGATGTCGCTGGCTTTCCTGCCCGATCTGAAAACCGAATCCACCACGCCTTCCGGGCTGCCAAACTTTTATCAGCACAAGCCGGATACGCACGCCAAAGCCATCGCCGGCTACACACCCCGGGATTATCTGACGCACTGGCTCAGTCAGTGGGTGCGTGATTATGGAATTGACGGCTTTCGGGTCGACACCGCTAAACACGTCGAGCTTCCCGCCTGGCAGCAGCTAAAAACACAAGCCAGCGCGGCGCTGGTCGAATGGAAGAAAGCCAATCCGGAAAAAGCGCTGGATGATAACCCCTTCTGGATGACTGGCGAGGCCTGGGGTCACGGTGTGATGCAAAGCGACTATTACCGTCACGGCTTCGATGCGATGATCAATTTCGACTACCAGGAGCAGGCGGCAAAGGCCGTTGATTGTCTGGCAAATATGGACCCCACCTGGCAGCAGATGGCGGATAAATTGCAGGACTTCAACGTCCTGAGCTATCTCTCCTCGCACGATACACGTCTGTTCCGCGAAGGTGGAGACAAAGCCGCCGAGCTATTGCTGCTGGCACCTGGCGCGGTTCAACTCTTTTATGGCGACGAGTCGGCCCGCCCCTTTGGCCCAACCGGCTCAGACCCATTACAGGGTACGCGCTCAGAGATGAACTGGCAGGATGTGACCGGGAAATCTGCCGCCAGCGTCGCCCACTGGCAGCGAATCAGTCAGTTCAGGGCCAGACATCCCGCCATTGGCGCCGGTAAACAAATCACGCTGCCGCTGAAGCAGGGATACGGATTTATTCGTGAGCATGGCGACGATAAGGTGATGGTGGTGTGGGCCGGTCAGCCCTGATCTCGGCAGGCTTCTCGCTGTGCACGCAGCGGGAAGCCTTACTCAACATTAAAAACCAGCCAAATAAAAATCAGTAGCACAAAATCTCAATCCGGCCTGATACCCCTGATTTGCACCCTGCCATGGGTAGCGCTATGGTTAGCCACTTTACTACTCAGTTCGACAGACCACCTGCTATGACATTCTCACTTTTTGGCGACAAATTTACCCGCCATTCAGGCATCACACGCCTGATGGAGGACCTTAACGACGGTTTACGCACCCCAGGCGCCATCATGCTCGGTGGCGGCAATCCGGCGCAAATTCCAGAGATGCAAAATTACTTTCAGTCTCTGCTGACAGATATGCTGGAAAACGGCAAAGCAACTGATGCGCTTTGCAATTACGATGGTCCACAAGGTAAAACCGAGCTGCTGACTGAGCTGGCGAAACTGCTACGTGAGAAGCAGGGTTGGGATATCGAGCCACAAAATATTGCACTGACAAATGGCAGTCAGAGCGCATTTTTCTACTTATTCAATCTGTTCGCCGGACGCCGCGCCGACGGAACAACGCAAAAAGTGTTGTTCCCGTTAGCTCCGGAATACATTGGCTATGCCGATTCGGGGCTGGAAGAGGATCTTTTTGTCTCCGCGCGTCCAAACATCGAACTGTTACCAGAAGGTCAGTTTAAGTATCACGTTGATTTTGAACACCTGCACATCGGTGAAGAGACGGGCATGATCTGCGTGTCACGTCCGACAAATCCGACAGGCAACGTGATCACCGATGAAGAGCTGATGAAGCTGGACCGGCTGGCCAACCAGCATGGGATCCCGCTGGTGATTGATAACGCCTATGGCGTACCGTTCCCCGGCATCATCTTTAGCGAAGCGCGCCCGCTGTGGAATCCCAACATTGTGCTGTGCATGAGCCTTTCCAAGCTGGGTCTGCCAGGCTCCCGCTGCGGCATCATTATCGCGAATGAAAAAATCATCACCGCCATCACCAACATGAACGGCATTATCAGCCTCGCGCCTGGCGGAATGGGCCCGGCAATCATGTGCGAAATGATTAAGCGCAACGACCTTCTGCGCCTGTCCGAGACGGTGATCAAGCCGTTTTATTATCAGCGCGTTCAGGAGACGATTGCGATCATTCGCCGCTATTTATCTGAAGATCGGTGCCTTATTCATAAACCGGAGGGCGCGATTTTCCTGTGGTTATGGTTCAAAGATTTGCCTATCACCACCGAACTTTTGTATCAGCGTCTGAAAGCGCGTGGCGTACTGATGGTTCCCGGTGACTACTTCTTCCCGGGTCTGGATAAACCCTGGCCGCATACGCATCAGTGCATGCGGATGAACTACGTGCCAGAACCGGAGAAAATCGAAGCTGGAGTGAAGATTCTGGCTGAAGAGATCGAACGCGCCTGGCAGGAAGGCTAACGCAAGTCCCGACCCGAGAGCGGGTCGGGCTCACTTCACAGCGGCTGTGAACACAGACGCTGGCGCTGAATGCTGACGGCATCTATACACTGCAACGCGCTGGTCGGACAGGCTTCGATACACGCGGGTCCCGCATCACGGTGCCAGCATAAATCGCATTTTATCGCCTGCACCCGTGACGAGCGGGCGACGACATTCATTGCCCCAAACGGGCAGGCCAGCATACAACTTTTACAGCCAATACAACGCGTCTGTTCAACGAAGATATGCCCATGTTCACGACGAATTGCGTGCGTCGGGCAGACATTTGCACAGGGAGCGTCCTCGCATTGATGGCAGACGACTGCCGTCGTAAAGGCGTCGTCTTTGATCACGCGGATGCGCGGGGTAAACGCAGTGGAAGAGACCGACGCGCAGTCCTGGTTTTGCTGGTGCGCGACGACGCAAGCAACTTCGCAGGTACGACACCCAATACATTTTGCCGCATCCGCCATAATAAACTCGTTCATTGCTCCCTCCGTCTGCGTGAAAACCACAGAGTGCCAGAGAGGTTGCCCCTGACGCCTTGATCGGACAGGGGAAACGGTTAAATATTGTCAGGTGCCTGAACAACTATGGCGATCCGCCTAATCGCGAGCGGTAAAGCCCAGCTCATTGGAAATGAGCCGGATGACGATGCTTCGGGTCTTATCCAGTCTACCGCATTGAAAAGATTGCCCTCCTTCCTGAGGACAAACGGGTGAGAATCAGAAACGCCAGGTCAGACCGGACATAAAGGTAAAGCTGTCATCACGGTCAACCATCGGGCTATTTTTAATATCATCTGGCAGCGCACTATAGTTGGCGCTGGCCAGCAGCGTCAGATTGCTGGTCAATGCGTATTTAGCGGACAGGCCAACATACGGTGTCCAGCTATCGCCAGGGGAGTAGCTTGATAACCCACTACGGCGGGATTCATTGCCAGAGATGCCGTAGTAATATTCGTTGAAGTTTTCGTCATAGTAGAGCACGCCAATCGCCGGCGTCAGCGTCAGCTTGCCCATCGGCATTTGGCGAAACAGAGACATTTCCCCAACCCAACCGTTGCTGTTGTCCAGCACATCCGCTGCTGCGGAGACTTTCACGCTGCCCCATTTCTCATGGTGATACCATGCAGCACCCGCCATCGCGGTTGCGTCACGCTTGTTCAGTTGCTTCATCGCTTGATCGTCGTTATCACCCGGATCAAACTCAAGCGGCATGTACGAGGCAGTAATGCTAAATTCATTACTTTCATTTTTTGAAAGAATATAACCTAACGTTGTTTGCCTAAAATAAAATGATTCACTTTCATAACTGACAAGCGGTACTGCGTGAACGTTATCATTATATCCACGATAAGGAGATTCGTTATATACAGCGCCGCCGCCAATAGAAAATTCTGCGGCAGTTGCGCTCGCCATAAATGAAAAGGCGAATAGCGCCACAATATTGCGTTTAATTAACATGCCCACATTCCATTTTAAAATAAGATACAAAACGCGTGCATAATAATGCTTACAATTTCATCGGTGCAAGATTCATATTTATATAGTAATATATACAAACATATATATATTGGGTTTGGCGATGAACAAATTACAACTCAAACACCGGGAACTGAAGATTATTTCGGTAATTGCTGCCAGTGAAAACATCAGTCATGCCGCTACGGTTCTCGGCATCGCACAAGCCAACGTTAGTAAGTATCTTGCTGATTTTGAATCCAAAGTTGGACTAAAGGTATTTGATCGCACCACTCGACAGCTCACCCTCACACCGTTTGGTACAGCGCTGCTTCCTTACATCAATGACATGTTGGACAGAAACGATCAGCTCAATAATTTCATTGCTGATTATAAGCACGAAAAACGTGGCCGGGTAACCGTATATGCACCGACGGGCATAATTGCTTATTTATCGCAACATGTGATCGCAAAAATTCAGGATATCGGTGGAATTAGTCTCTCACTTAAAACATGTAACCTGGAACGAAAGGCATTTTTTGAAGGTGTCGACTTTCCTGAAGATTGTGATATTTTAATCACCTATGCACATCCTAAAGATGAATCTCTGGTTGCCAGTTTCATTACTAAATATGCGGTGACGGCTTTTGCCAGCCCTGAGTATATCAAAGCACATCCTATTAGTAGCCCTGATGAACTGGAAAAACATTCCTGTATCCTGATTGATTCCATGATGATAGATGAGGCTAATATCTGGCGTTTCACTTCTGCCGGAGGCAAGGAGATGCACGATTATCGGGTGACCGGAAATTATGTCTGCGACAATACACAGTCTGCACTGGCGCTGGCACGTAACCATCTGGGCATTGTTTTTGCGCCAAATGCGAGTATCCAAAAAGATATTGAATCCGGGTCGCTGGTTCCATGTTTCTCAGAACAACATGAATGGTGGCTGGATTTGGTGGTGATTTTCCGCAAACGTGAATATCAGCCATGGCGGGTACAGTTTATTCTTGATGAGATGTTGGCAGAGCTCCGCCAGCAACTTACTCAGGCGCTGGAACAGCAGCCTGAGTAAGCGAAATTAGGGACCAGGTTCAAAATGGTAAGCAAAATAGCCTGCGCCTAGTGATCGAGATACAGATAATGCACCCAACTGGTCATACGCAGCAGAACCTTACGCATCACTGACACATGGGTGAAGTGATCAGAATAAACCGCGACCTGCGCATAAATCCCATCAGGCAGAGCGTTCACATCCACATTATCATTCAGCTCAATCGTGGCGATCACCCCTTCCGATCCGGGCGTAGAATTTAAGGATTGCAGCGCCCCATTCGACTGGTATGTTCCCCCCGGTACGGCCGGACTGATGGCAGCCAGTTTGCCGCTGAAAACCTTACCCGGCAGGGCGTTAAACACCACTTCAGCTTCATCGCCTGGCTCCAATCGCAGCAACGAGTTTTGCCGGAACTGGGCGATAATTTGCCGTTTTTGATCCGGAATAAACACCATCACCGGACGCATAGGCAGCGCGGCGGCATAGGTTCCCGGTCGCATCAGCACCTGCGTAACGTAACCATCGCTGGGCGCACGAACCACTGTCTGGTCCAGGTTGAACTCCGCTTCGGCTAACTGCGCTTTCAGGCTGACAATTTGCGAATTCTCACCCTGCACCAGGCTGTCTAACTGACTCTGGATTTGCTGTTGTTCCGCAACGGAGGATTTCACCGCTGCTTCCTGCGCCAGATAGTTTTGCCGCGCCGCATCGATATCGCGTTCAGAAAAAGGATTGACCTTCGCCTGACTCCCCTGCGCATAGCGCTGGTAATCTTTAGCTAGCTTGTCACGCGTAGCCTTTGCCCGCTGCGTGTTGGCTTGCATTTCGTCTAACTGCGCCACCAGCACCTGCTCTTTATGTTGTGCGGTGACAATATCAGCTTTCAGGCGATCAACTCGTGCCTGATAACGTCCTGGATTAAGTTTAAACAGTACCTCACCTTTTTTGATCAGCGTATTCTTCTTATCCGTCACTTCCGTCACGACCCCCGTGACCTGCGGTACTACGGGAATAGAAATTACCGCCTTTTGCGCCTTAAATGTATACGGATGGTTATAATTCATCAGTAATATAAGCCCGCAAACAATGAATATACCGCCCAATGCTGCAGTGGGTACTGTCCATTTATTGGCAGGAATTTTAAAAATCTTAAATATTGACCATGCGCACGCCACATAGGTCAGAACGATCAATAAATCCATCGATATTACTCCGCCGGAGAGGTCTTCGCCTCACCCAGTTTCTTTTCCAGATCGGCAACCCTGGCCTGCAACTGGATCAGGGAAGAATCCGCGCTTTGCATACCCCACCCGCGTTCCGGGCGATAAAGCGTTGCCCAGATCCATAAAAAGGGCCACATGACATGTAAGGTAAACAAACTCACCCATCCTGCGACATGTATTGCGTCAGCATGAGGATGGTTACGTTTCTTTGCAATGAGATAGGGAATATCATGCAGAATAATAATCCCGTAAAAAATGACCAGGAATACAAAAATAAGCACTCCTAATGCAAAATAATTAAGGAACATATTTGCCTCAGGGATTTAAATTGAAAATTCGGCTGCAATTTGATTTACACAATAGAGTTGATAATAGTAGTGGAATGACCAGATTGGATGCAATCGTCTTATTTATATAACGATATATGGGTTTATATATAACTGCAGAATAAAGATATGCCCGGCGCAAAACCGGGCAATAAGTGATGAGAAATTAAAATAGTCCCAGCGGTTTATCCGAGTA
>NZ_JAHLRC010000088.1:0-14805 GCF_018919545.1 Citrobacter sp. S46_ASV_140 | reverse complement strand
TTCTGCAATGTGTCCCATAGTGTCTGAGCCTACGTCGCCAAAGCGATCCGCATCTTCAGTCGCACCAATACCAAAGGAGTCCAGCACCATAATAAATGCACGTTTCATCTTGTTCTCCAACATCTGCGCCGCAAAAAAGCGATCAGATCAGTATACAGTTATTCGGTAATACGACGATAGACTGTCGGTGTAATTTCTGGCGCTTTATCGTCAAGGCTAATTGCCGCTTTGACCGCTTTCGCCGCTTCCTGCCAGCTGGCTTCGTCTTTGGCGTGGATCACCGCCAGCGGACGCTGTCCGTCTACGCTGTCGCCCAGACGCGCCATGTCGCTAAAGCCAACGCTGTAATCAATGGTGTCCGAAGCCTGACGACGACCGCCGCCCATGGAAACAACCGCCATTCCCAGCGCACGGGTATCCATAGCGCTGACAAAACCTTCGGTATCAGCATATACCGCTTTGCTGAGCATTGCCGTCGGCAGGTACTTCGCATAATTTTCGACGAAATCGGTCGGGCCTTTCTGCGCCGCAACCATGCGACCAAAAATCTCTGCCGCTTTGCCGTTATCCAGCACCGCCTGCAATTTCGCACGGGCTTCGGCATCGTCTTTCGCCAGATTGCCGGAGATCAGCATTTCCACGCACAGCGCCATCGTGACGTCTAACAGACGTGGATTGCGGTATTCACCTGTCAGGAACTGCACCGCTTCGCGGACTTCTACCGCGTTACCTGCGCTGGATGCCAGTACCTGGTTCATATCGGTTAACAGCGCGGTGGTACGTACACCCGCTCCGTTCGCCACGCCGACAATCGCTTCGGCAAGCGCTTCAGAAAGCTCATAGGTCGGCATAAAGGCGCCGCTGCCGACTTTCACATCCATCACCAGCGCATCCAGCCCTTCCGCCAGCTTTTTCGCCAGGATAGAGCCGGTAATCAGCGGGATGGAATCCACCGTCGCGGTAATATCGCGGGTGGCATAAAAACGTTTATCCGCCGGTGCGAGCGAGCTGGTTTGCCCAATAATCGCCACACCCACGTCTTTAATAATTTCACGGAAACGCGCATCGTCCGGGAAGATGTCAAACCCTGGGATGGCTTCCAGTTTATCGAGCGTACCGCCGGTATGCCCCAGACCACGTCCGGAGATCATCGGAATATAGCCGCCACATGCAGCGACCATCGGGCCTAACATCAGTGACGTTACGTCACCCACGCCGCCGGTAGAGTGTTTATCCACAATCGGGCCGTTCAGTTGCAGGCTTTTCCAGTCCAGCACGGTTCCTGAATCACGCATTGCCATGGTCAGCGAAACACGCTCAGGCATTGTCATATCGTGGAAGAAAATGGTCATCGCCAGGGCGGCGATTTGCCCTTCAGAGATGGTGTTGTCGCGAATCCCATTGATAAAGAAACGAATCTCTTCATCGCTCAGCGCATGACCATCACGTTTTTTACGAATAATTTCTTGTGCGAGAAACATGGTAACCCCCGATAAATCAGGTTAAATGCAGCGGAAAACCCACTGCAATGAATGATTACTCTAAACAATTCGAGTCGCAGGAAGCGGCAAGGAAGCTCATCCCCAGGCGCTTACTACAGTAAGTGACTGGGGTGAGGGAGTGCAGCTAACGCACCTGCGGCTTGCAGTATGACAGTAATTAGTAGCTGCTTGCGCTCTTACCATCGCCGTGACCCAGCGCTTTCAGCAGGCTCGCCAGCAGGCTGGATGCGCCAAAACGATAGTGACGGGAATCGGCCCAGTCAGCGCCAAACAGTTCGTCAGCAATCGCCAGGAACTGCTGTGCATCTTCTGCGGTACGCACGCCGCCTGCCGGTTTGAAACCTACAGTTTTAGAAACGCCCATGTCGCGGATCACTTCCATCATGATGCGTGCGCTTTCCGGCGTCGCATTTACCGGCACTTTACCGGTAGAGGTTTTGATGAAATCAGCACCCGCTTTGATGGAGATTTCAGACGCTTTACGGATAAGACTCTCTTCTTTCAGCTCACCGGTTTCGATGATCACTTTCAGCAGCACGTTTGCCGCCGCACACGCATCTTTACATGCTTTAACCAGATCAAAACCAACCTGCTCGTTACCGGCGATCAGGGCACGGTAAGGGAACACCACGTCAACTTCATCCGCGCCGTAGGCAATCGCCGCGCGGGTTTCAGCCAGCGCAATCTCGATGTCGTCGTTGCCGTGCGGGAAGTTGGTCACGGTTGCAATACGGATGTCCGGAGTGCCTTGCTCTTTCAGCGTCTTACGCGCGATAGGGATAAAACGCGGATAGATGCAAATAGCGGCAGTGTTGCCTACCGGAGTCTTCGCCTGATGACACAGCGCGATCACTTTTTCATTGGTGTCGTCGTCATTCAGGGTGGTCAAGTCCATCAGTTTCAGTGCACGCAGGCTGCTTGCTGTTAAATCGGTCATAACATTCTCCAACGGCATCGCCGTATAAAATTTCACCTTGCGAGTTTGTTAGTATTCTAACATCCGCTCGCTATTACACTTCGATATACATCACAGTTAATGAAAACCACATACAGATTTGCATTACTCTAATGAGATCTACTTCAAATAAATCACCTTTCAAGAAGGGATGCGGTGGCATCAGGCGCATCCGGATCAAAGGTTGTGGCGGCGTTGCTTTCTACAATGGCGTTACACCTTCGGGATAAAAAGGAATCAACGATGCCCACTTCAAGCGAACTCGCGCTGCAACAGCGTTGCCAACAAATCGTGACCAGTCCGGTGCTCAGCCCTGAGCAGAAACGCCACTTCCTGGCGCTGGAGGCTGAAAACGCGCTGCCTTACCCGCTACTACCTGCTGAGGCTCGCCAGGCGCTGGATGACGGGGTGATCTGCGATATGTATGAAGGTCATGCCCCGTTCAAACCGCGCTATGTTTTACCCGACTACGCGCGTTTTCTGGCCAACGGTTCCTCATGGCTGGAACTGGAAGGAGCCAGGGATCTTGATGACGCGTTATCCTTACTCACCATCCTGTATCACCACGTTCCGTCAGTCACCTCGATGCCGGTCTATCTCGGCCAGCTCGACGTTCTGTTGCAACCGTATGTTAGAATTATAACACAAGATGAGATCGATATTCGAATAAAACGTTTCTGGCGTTATCTCGACAGAACCCTGCCAGACGCATTTATGCATGCCAATATCGGCCCCGCTGATACGCCTGTCACCCGTGCAATTTTACGCGCAGACGCAGAGTTAAAGCAGGTTTCGCCTAATTTGACGTTCATTTATGATCCGCAAATTACACCTGACGACCTGCTGCTCAACGTGGCGCAAAATATCTGCGAGTGCAGTAAGCCGCACATTTCCAACGGCCCCGAAAATGATAAAATTTTCACAAAAGGTCAGTATGGCGTCGTCAGCTGTTACAACTCGTTGCCGCTCGCCGGGGGTGGAAGCACGCTGGTCAGGCTCAATCTGAAAGCCATCGCAGAGCGCAGCACCTCTGTCGATGACTTCTTTACGCGCACCCTACCGCACTATTGCCAGCTGCAAATCGCCATCATTGATTCACGATGTGAATTCCTCTATGAAAAATCACATTTCTTTGAGAATAGCTTCCTGGTGCAGGAAGGGTTGATTGATCCCGAACGTTTTGTCCCTATGTTCGGCATGTATGGCCTGGCGGAGGCGGTGAATCTGCTGTGCGATAAGGCGGGGCAGAATGCTCGCTACGGAAAAGACGAGGTCGCCAATCAGCTCGGCTATCGCATCAGCGCCCAACTGGCGGAGTTTGTAGAAAGTACCCCGGTGAAATTTGGCTGGAAGCAGCGCGCAATGCTGCACGCACAGTCAGGGATCAGTTCTGACATCGGCACCACGCCGGGCGCGCGTCTGCCCTACGGCGATGAGCCGGATCCGATCACTCACCTGCAAACCGTCGCACCGCATCATGCGTATTATCACGCTGGGATCAGCGACATTCTCACGCTGGATGAAACCATCAAGCGCAATCCTCAGGCGCTGGTGCAATTGTGCCTCGGGGCGTTTAAAGCTGGGATGCGTGAGTTTACTGCCAACGTGAGTGGTAACGATCTGGTCCGCGTCACCGGCTATATGGTACGCCTGTCGGATCTGGAAAAATATCGCGCCGAAGGTTCACGCACCAACACCACCTGGCTGGGCGAAGAAGCCGCGCGCAATACGCGCATTCTGGAACGACAACCTCGCGTGATTAGCCATGAACAGCAGATGCGCTTCAGTAAGTAAGATCATTCCTTTCTCCTGCGTCGACGGGCCGGGCAGTCGCCTGGCTCTGTTTCTGCAAGGATGTAACCTGCGCTGTAAAAATTGCCACAATCCGTGGACGATGGGACGCTGCAACGACTGCGGGGAATGTGTCCTGCATTGCCCGCATGAAGCGCTGAGCCTGAGTGCGGGGAAAGTGAGATGGCAATCCGACGTATGTCAGCAGTGCGATACCTGCCTGCACATGTGCCCACAGCAGGCCACGCCGATGGCGCAAACCCTGAGCGTTGATGAAGTGCTGCAGCATATTCGCAAGGCGGTGCTGTTTATTGAAGGAATTACGGTCAGCGGCGGCGAAGCGACCACCCAGTTGCCGTTTATCGTGGCGCTGTTTAACGCGATCAAAACCGATCCGCAGTTGCAACACCTGACCTGCATGGTAGACAGCAACGGCATGCTGAGCGAAACCGGCTGGCAAAAACTACTGCCGGTATGCGACGGCGTAATGCTCGATTTAAAAGCCTGGGATAGCGCGTGTCATCGACAGTTGACTGGCCGCGATAACACGCTGATTAAACAAAGCATTACCTTTTTGTCTGGGCAGGGAAAACTTGCGGAACTGCGCCTGCTGGTTATTCCTGACCACGTGGATTATCTACAGCATATCGATGCGCTGGCGGCGTTTATCAAACGTTCAGGTGATGTTCCGGTGCGGCTAAATGCCTTTCATGCGCACGGGGTGTACGGCGAAGCGAAGGACTGGCCGAGCGCCACGCCTGAGGATGTGGAGCAACTGGCGCAAGGATTGCGCGAGCGCGGAGTGGATAATTTGATCTTCCCGGCGCTGTACCTGTAATTGCCGGATGCGACGTATCCGTCGTCCGGCAATTAAAAATCAAATAACGCCGTCGTATTGCGATACAGCGCATCAGCGATAACATCCGCAGGTTCCAGGCGCAGCTCGCAGAGGACATTAAAGACTCTGACCACCTGCTCCGGGCGATTGGGCTGTCCCTGAAAGCCGTTGAGCGGCATATCCGGCGCGTCAGTTTCCAGCAGCAGTGAGTCCAGCGGCAGTTGCGCCATTACCTCGCGGGTTTTACTAGCGCGCGGATAGGTAATGGTGCCGCCCACGCCAATTTTGTAGCCCAGTTGCACAAAACGTTCGGCCTGCTGCACGCTCCCGGAAAATCCATGCACCACGCCGGTTCGCGGTAAAGCATGGCGTTTCAGGTACATCGCCAGCTTGTCATGAGTGCGCCGCGAATGCAGGATCACCGGCAGTTCGTAACGCTTCGCCAGCTTAAGCTGCGCTTCCAGCAGCCGCTCTTGCTTATCGAATTGCGGATCGTCCCGATAAAGATCCAGCCCAATCTCGCCTACCGCCACCAGCTTTTGCGGGCGCTTATCCAGCGCCTGCTGCAACTGCTCCAGACAGTCATCGCTATGTTGTTCAATAACAATGGGGTGCAGCCCCAGGGCGGCAAACAATGGAGGGTAATTTTCCGCTAACGCCAGTACACGGGAAAAATTTGCCGCCTGGGTGGCCGGAACGATAATGCTTTGCACGCCGACGTCAGCCGCGCCCTGAATACTGGCAGATTCATCGCCCGTAAACGGCGGAAAATCAAAGTGACAATGCGTATCAATAAAACGATAACTCACGCCAAATCCTCATTATTAAACGTCGTGTCGTTAGCCTGAGGCGCATTGGTCACCACGGGGGCGTGAGCGTCGTTAGCCACCGGCGCAGGTGGAACCACGACCGGTCCCGGCACCACAATCTTCGGCGTCTGACGAGGCAGCGGCGCATTTTTCGCCAGCAGCTTGCCGACGGTTGCCAGGAAGTAACGACCACACAGGCGTCCGGTCTTGTAATCTTCCCGCAGCGCCGGAATACGGCTTCCTAATGCCATGCTATGGAGCGGTTTGGGCGGGTAGATCTCAAAGATACGCAGCTTGCCCGGCGGTTTCTCAATAAAACTCTGAATCGCGCGATAGCTGGCTTCATGGTGCTGGACCAGATTCAGCAGCGGTTGCAGGCTGCTTTCGCCCAGCCAGCGTTCCATACGCTTGAACCACTGCGGGGTGTAATACATTTGCGAAGGCACGGTGCGGATAACCACCAGCGTTTTTGCCCCCTGCTTCGCCGCTTCCTGCACGGGAATGGCGTCGCTGACTCCCCCATCGAGATAATTCACACCATCCAGCGCAACCCCGGCGCGGTAGAACCCGGGAATCGCGCTGGAGGCACGAATAAGATCGAGCCAGTTTTGCCGGTTCGGCGAAAAATAGCCAGGCGTGTAGTCATCGCCCCGACAGGCGCACATATAAAACGATTTCCCTGCGGCAAACAGGCGCTCGGCGTTATCCATCGCCAGCGGCATCTGGGACGCGGTCGAATCCACTAGCCAATCGAGATCGATTAAATTTCCCCCGCGCACAAAGCGCACCGGGTCAAAAAATTCACGTCGGGTAGTGTAACGCATGATGACTTTACGGCCGTAACCCGGCTGGTTACAAAGATAGGCTGAAAGGTTTTGCGCACCAGCGGAGGTCCCGTAGAAGAGATCAAAAGGATTGAACTGCGCGCGCATGAATTCATCCAATACGCCAGCGGTGAAGATGCCTCTTTGTCCGCCGCCCTCACACACCAGCGCCATACTGCCTGGTTGAAACGGACGTAACGATAACGGCGCAATATTACCGAGCGTGACGGGTATTCTCTGCCCCACCTCTGCCTTCCTGTTGTTTTTGTAATAGAACAACAAAGTAACGCAAATTGCCTGATGCTAAAACCGTAAAAGCCAGTCCGGTGGACTGGCTTAGTAGCAAGTTATCTTTACGGTTAATCCCCAAAATAATTCGAGTCACAAGAAGGCGGCAAGGGCGTGAATCCCGATCTGCTTACTCTGGTAAGTGATACGGGCGAGCACGCGTAGCCAGCGCACCTTTAACTTGAAGAATAAAGGGGATGTCGCTAGGGCCGTTTACGACCTGTAAACAGGCTGACCAGAAACAGAATGATCCCCACCACAAAAACAATTTTCGCTGCGCCAGCAGCGGTACCCGCCAGTCCACCAAAACCCAGTGCAGCGGCAATTAACGCGATAACCAGAAATATGATGCCCCATCGAAACATGCGCTTCTCCTTTACCATAGTTAATGTCACCGCTTGATATGAGCACTCAGGCTGCCCATCGGCGATATTTTCAGTGTGGTGCACAACACGCCTCCCGACAAACGTCGGGAGGACGAATTAAGTCTAATTAGTGAGTTTTAAGATCGTTTTTGACGCTTTTCACGCCATCAATCGCTTTGGCGATGCTCTCAGCGCGATCGCTTTGAGCCTGTGATTCAACGGTTCCTGAAAGCTGTACCACGCCATCGGTGGTTTCAACTTTCACTTTGCGGGAAGGGACAATATCATCGGCCAGCAGCTTGGCTTTTACCTCACTGGTGATTGCCGTATCGCCCGCATAGCCTTTTACAGAAGTGTCTTTGCTATCACGTACGTGCAGTTTGTCGCTAACGGAGGTCACACCCTCAACGCCTTTGGCGACTTTAACGGCCTCTTCGGCCTGTGCCTGGCTTTCAACAAACCCGCTTAGCGTCACCACCTTCTGGTCGGTTTTAACGGAAATGTCGGTGCTCTTAATGCTATCGTGATCCACCAGCGCGGCTTTTACTTTCGCAGTGATGGTGCTGTCATCCATGAAATTACCGACTTTGTTCATGGAGCTATCGACTTTCTGCCCCGCACTTTCGACGCCGGATTGCGTTTTATCCGTCGTGGAGTTTTCTGCATAAGCAGAACCCGTTGCAACAGCGGAGGTCAGCATCACGGCCAGCAGCGTTTTAGAAATCTTAAGTCCTGTCATTGTCATCGATGTATTCCTGTATGTTTGCTAAAAGCTGCGCTCTGCCGTAAAACGGCTTGAGCCAGCAACTAATCTTGTAAGTGGAATAAATATCAGCAATAGAAGCTGCAACAGGCAGCCTAAAAAGCATTTAACGCCGACATTTATGTCATCACATTGTTAAATATAGTTCAGGATTTCGTGATCGCAGTCCAGATTGACTAAAAAACGTGCAAACAAAAGAAAAACGAGAGGTTTTAAGAACATTCCGCAAGGGATTTAAAAGACAGGAAAAGTTGTAGGGCACGGCGGATACCGTGCCCTGAAGGTCGATTAGTGTTCGCGCGTTTTGCGGAACTGAACGTCAGGGTAACGTTCCTGGGTGAGATTCAGGTTAACCATGGTCGGCGCGATATAAGTGAGGTTATCGCCGCCATCCAGCGCCAGCTGAATTTCGTTTTTACGCTTGAATTCTTCGAATTTCTTCACGTCAGAACACTCTACCCAGCGTGCTGTCGCTACGTTGACCGACTCATAAATCGCTTCAACGTTGTATTCGCTCTTCAGGCGTGAAACCACCACGTCGAACTGCAGCACACCAACAGCGCCCACGATCAGATCGTTATTAGCGATCGGACGGAAAACCTGCACTGCGCCCTCTTCGGACAGCTGAACCAGCCCTTTCAGCAGCTGTTTCTGCTTCAACGGATCCTTCAGACGAATGCGACGGAACAGCTCCGGCGCGAAGTTCGGAATACCGGTGAACTTCATCATTTCGCCTTGGGTAAAGGTATCGCCAATCTGGATAGTGCCGTGGTTGTGCAGACCCAGAATATCGCCCGGATACGCTTCTTCCACGTGAGAACGGTCACCAGCCATAAAGGTCAGCGCATCGGAGATAACCACGTCTTTACCAATGCGCACCTGGCGCATTTTCATGCCTTTCTCGTACTTGCCGGACACCACGCGCATAAACGCCACGCGGTCACGGTGTTTCGGGTCCATGTTGGCCTGAATTTTAAACACGAAGCCGGTGAACTTCTCTTCTGAGGCTTCAACAACGCGGGTGTCGGTTTTACGCGGCATCGGCGCAGGCGCCCACTCCACTAAGCCATCCAGCATATGATCAACGCCGAAGTTACCGAGCGCGGTACCGAAGAATACCGGGGTGATTTCGCCCGCGAGGAACAGCTCATGGTCGAACTCGTTAGACGCGCCCTGCACCAGCTCCAGCTCGTCGCGCAGCTGCTGCGCCAGGTCTTCCCCCACGGCGGCATCGAGTTCCGGGTTGTTCAGACCTTTAACAATGCGCACTTCCTGAATGGTGTGCCCTTTACCCGTCTGGTACAGGTAAGTTTCGTCTTTATATAGGTGATAGACGCCTTTGAACAACTTACCGCAGCCAATCGGCCAGGTGATCGGCGCACAGCCGATTTTCAGTTCATTCTCGACTTCATCCAGCAGCTCCATCGGATCGCGGATGTCACGGTCGAGTTTGTTCATAAAGGTCAGGATCGGGGTATCACGCAGACGGGTAACTTCCATCAGCTTACGGGTCCGGTCTTCAACACCTTTTGCGGCGTCGATGACCATCAGGCAGCAGTCCACCGCCGTCAGAGTACGGTATGTATCTTCAGAGAAGTCTTCGTGCCCAGGGGTGTCCAGCAGGTTTACCAGGCAGTCATGATATGGAAACTGCATCACAGAGGTGGTAATGGAGATACCACGCTGCTTTTCCATTTCCATCCAGTCAGATTTCGCATGCTGGCTGGAGCCACGGCCTTTTACCGTACCGGCGGTCTGAATCGCCTGTCCGAATAACAGTACCTTTTCAGTAATTGTCGTTTTACCGGCATCCGGGTGAGAAATAATGGCAAAAGTGCGGCGTTTGGCCACCTCTTGCAAATAAGGAGACAACGTCATAGTCAAATCTTCTTAGGTAAGCACGGCAACAGGCCGTGCAAGTTGAATACGAAAAATTGCGGCTATTTTACCCATCAACGGGGGGGAGGCAATCAGTGTTTACACAGGAGCCGCTCCAGTTCACTTAATGACGCCACGGTCCAGGTCGGCTGAATGCCCGCTGGCTGCTCGCGGTGGTGCGTATTTAGCCAGCAGGTGGATAGCCCGGCGTTAATGCCGCCAAGAATATCGGACTCTGCGGTGTCGCCCACCATCAGTACGCGAGAACGCTCAGGATTGCCCGCCTGCTCCAGCGCATGGTCAAAAATACGGGGATCGGGTTTTGCCACGCCAACCTGCTCAGAAATCACCAGCAGGTCGAAATAGTCGCGCAGCCCCGTCCGCTCAAGGCGGATTTGCTGCAACGCCGTAAAGCCGTTAGTAATAATACCGATTTTTGTTTTATCACGAATCGCATTGAGCAGAGAAACCGCCCCTGGCAACGGCGAGCAAATCTCCGCCATCGCATTGATAAAGGCGTCATTAAGCTGGCCTGGCTCAACCTTCAGGCGTTCAGCCCAGCTCTGAAAACGAGCGTGCTGGAGTTGTAATGAGGTTATCGCACCGTTTTGATAATCCACCCACAGCGGTTTATTTACGGCCTGGTAGTCCTGAAAATCTTCAGCGGTAAAGGTAATGCTATAGTCGAGAAACATCCGCTGTAAGCCGGTAAACGAGTCAAACGTAAACAGCGTTTCGTCGGCATCAAAGAAAATCCAGTCCCACTTCTTCATCATTACACCTTGTCTTACATGCTGATTGGCAATGCCATTATAATGGCGTCTTCATGACCATCGGCCGTCGGATAGTAATTGCGCCGGATCGTCGCCTCGTTAAAGCCCAGGCTTTCGTACAGCGCGATAGCGGCAGCATTTGAGGCGCGCACTTCAAGCCACAGTGTCAAAATGCCACGCTTTTCCAGCTCATCGATCAGGTATTCCAGTAGCTCACGCCCCAGGCCCCGGCGCTGAAAGTCAGGATCGACGGCAATATTGAACAGCGTAGCTTCATCCAGCACGACCTGTGTAATCGCAAAGGCGGCCATTACGTCGTCAACCCTCAACTGAAAATTGAGGTAGCGATCGCCCTGGTTGCTGGCAAATGTTTTTTCACTCCACGGAAAAGCGTGAGCGCGTTTTTCAATCTGAAATGCTGCAGGTAAATCAGTCGGTTCGAGGGAAGAAATCGTGTTCATATGCGCAGATTTGTTGCCATAACGCGGCGCGGGCCGCGGGGTTTTCCCGTAATTCATTAAACGCAGGACTCTCGACCTGAGCGCCCTCCAGCAGCAGCGGCTCTTCGGTACCCAGCCGCCAGCTATTACAGCGACTGCCCTGCGGCAGCATGGCGACGCGGTCAGGCGTCAGTTGTAAAACCTGATCCGGGCTGACGGTTAATGCGCGTAAAATATCGCTCATCAACGGTTCGGTTAGTGCGGGTAATTGTGCAGCAACCATCACCAAACGGACGTGCGCAGGAATAGAAATCGCGATCTCGCCCTGCAGTGCGCCGGGACGACGCAATGACCACTGCGTAATGCCCAGTTGCTGTAACTGCCAGTCTCGTCGGGATGTCATAGCGAAACACTCCTGTCTATCAGGGGCGCAAATATAGCAAATTTGTCGAATCCGTGCCATCAAACAACTATAATCCCCGCTGTACAATTTAAGGAGCACTCCATGTCTGCTTTTACCCCGGCAAGTGAAGTCTTGCTGCGCCACAGTGATGATTTCGAACAAAGCCGTATTCTGTTTGCCGGTGATTTGCAGGATGACCTGCCTGCCCATTTCGAATGCGCCGCCAGCCGTGCGCACACTCAGCAGCTTCACCACTGGCAGGTGCTTAACCGCCAGATGGGCGACAACGTTCGCTTTAGCCTCGTTGCCCAGGCCGATGACGTTGCCGATAGTGATACGCTAATCTACTACTGGCCGAAGAATAAGCCGGAAGCCCAGTTCCAGTTGATGAACATTCTGTCGCTGTTACCGGTGGGCACCGATATTTTTGTTGTTGGTGAGAACCGCAGCGGCGTACGTAGCGCAGAGCAGATGCTGGCCGAATACGCGCCGCTGAACAAAGTCGACAGCGCGCGTCGCTGTGGCCTGTACCATGGTCGTCTGGAAAAACAGCCGGTCTTTGATGCAGAAAAATACTGGGATGAATACCAGACCGAAAATCTGACCATCAAAACGCTGCCGGGCGTATTCAGCCGTGACGGCCTGGATGTTGGCAGCCAACTGTTGCTCTCCACGCTGACGCCGCACACCAAAGGCAAAGTTCTGGATGTCGGCTGCGGTGCAGGTGTACTCTCCGTCGCCTTAGCCAGCCACTCGCCAAAAGTGCGCTTAACCCTGTGCGATGTTAGTGCCGCCGCCGTTGAAGCCAGCCGCGCAACGCTTGCTGCCAACGGTATTGAAGGAGACGTAATCGCCAGTAACGTCTTTTCTGACGTGACGGGTCGCTTTGATATGATCATCTCCAACCCACCGTTCCACGACGGGATGCAGACCAGCCTCGATGCCGCGCAAACGCTGATTCGCGGTGCAGTGCGCCACCTCAACAGCGGCGGTGAACTGCGTATCGTGGCGAACGCCTTCCTGCCTTATCCGAAGGTACTGGATGAAGTGTTTGGCTTCCACGAAGTTATCGCGCAGACCGGTCGCTTCAAGGTCTATCGCACCATCATGACGCGTCAGGCGAAGAAGTAGAACGGCCATCCCATGCCGGATAAGGTGCCTGCACCGCCATCCGGCAGGGTTTGCTAAATGCGGGGTGGCACTTCGTTTACACGGCCTGCGTTTAGCGCCCATTTTTACATCAATTAAGCGCGTCCTGGGCAATTAACTATTGACGAAAAGTTGAAAACCACTAGAATGCGCCTCCGTGGTAACGATACTTTTTTAAGTGTCGATGGTATGCGAAGGTGGCGGAATTGGTAGACGCGCTAGCTTCAGGTGTTAGTGTCCTTTCGGACGTGGGGGTTCAAGTCCCCCCCCTCGCACCATAATCCACGTTGATATTGCTCGCACTGGGCGAAGGTGGCGGAATTGGTAGACGCGCTAGCTTCAGGTGTTAGTGTCCTTAGGATGTGGGGGTTCGAGTCCCCCCCCTCGCACCAATTATCTTATTTCCCTCTCGATTTTCTTCCCTGTTTTGTTCATCCCTGATTCCCGTTCATCATCACCAGAACAATGCCGCCGATTAGCGCCGCACATGAAGGCAACAGGACAAAATGCCGCAAACGCTTGTGGTACAGCATGAGTGAAGTCAACAGTAATCCTAATACAATCATCGCCTTCCATACGTAGACCGACAGGTCGCTAAATGCCATCCCGGCAATCAGTATTCCCGGCAGCAGAACCCCCCATCCACTGCCCAGCGTACGTTGCAACATGGTACCACCTATGACATTGATAATGATAACCAATATCATATGATAAATTTTCTCATTTGTCAGCTGGGAGGCACTATCAATTATATGAGTTTTACTTAACGATTGATGACATGAATAATTTAAGGTGATAAATTGCTCGCCGGTTAGCTTTTCAACTAAAAACAATAAAAACCTCTGCGAATGATACCCCGTTCGTTATTTGTTTTATTTACCAACACACCTTCGTACATTGCAGATAACTAACAATATTTACCTATGACAGTACAATCCTGGCGAGCTCTGCGCACCAAAAAATACCAACTCTCTTTACGATTGTTTCTGCTACTCAACGCAGTCTCCGCGTTGTTTACGCTTTTTTTTCCCCTGTTTGCCGTCAAAGCGTTGTCAGTACCGGCATTGCTGATTCTCGTGATGAGTACATTGTTGCTGGCATGGCATAGGAAATATGTGGATAAAAGAATTAATCTTCCTTTTATTTCAATCGTTTTTGGTTTGCTATGGGCATTACATATTTTCCTGAAATATAACGCACTGGGTCATAATGATTATTATTTTCTATTAATCGCGCTTCTCAGCGTGCTGTTTATTGGATCTATCGCTTTTGCCAATAATATCATCGCGTTTACGCTTCACTCATTGCCTTCCGTCGCCGTCTGTTTATGGCTGAATGGCAGCGAGCATGGTTTGCGAATTATCTATTTTATGGCGCTGCCCATGGCCGGGATCGCCATCCAGCATGTGATACAAAAACGCTACGATGGCTTCGCCCAGCAGCTGATGTATAAACTGCTGGAAGAACGGGAGACCCTGAACGGGCTCAGCATGCTCGACCCGCTAACCGGTTTGTACAATCGTCGGGGGCTGCAACACCGACTCGATACGCTGTTGGCCTTGAGCAACGCGAAGCACTACGTCTTGCTGCTGGATATCGACCATTTCAAAGCCTATAACGATCACTACGGTCATATGATGGGAGATCAGGCGCTGATCCGCGTCTCTGCCGCGATTCGTGACTCCGTGCGCTCCCGGGACGTGGTGGCGCGCTTTGGTGGGGAAGAGTTTATGGTTTTGCTGACCGCGGTCGATCCCCAGCAGGCCCAGGCTGCCGCCGAACGTATTCGCCAGAAGGTGTACGACCTTAAAATTCCTCACATGTTTAACGAGAGCGTGGCAACCAACGTAACCGTGAGTATTGGTATTGCGCCTCTGGTCGAGCAGGATATTGATGCCGCTGTTGCCCGAGCGGATAAAGCCCTTTATGAGGCCAAGAGCCTTGGGCGCAACAGTACGCTGGTCAGCGATGACCTGCGAGTAAACTGCCCTTCTGCCTGAGCTATCTGTGCGGTGTCGCCCGGGATG
>NZ_JAHLRC010000087.1:0-14844 GCF_018919545.1 Citrobacter sp. S46_ASV_140 | reverse complement strand
CTTCTACGAAGGGCGGCGGTACCGCGGCACGACAATTTGTCGGTCGATGGAAAAGCCAGACACGATAGTCGGCTTTAAAATCGGCAATGCGCTGGTGGATGAGTTCGACGTTCTGAAAGCGGATAAGGCGCGTCAAGCGTGGCGGAAAATAATCGCGCGTATGCGTTATAAGGTTGATGGTCTGCGTAACGGCATTGATGTGACCACAACACCTGAAGGATTTAAGTTCGTCTACAACCAGTTTGTTAAGGCGGTAAGGGAAAAACCTGAGCTGAGGCCGATGTATGGTCTTGTGCAGGCCTCGACGTTCGACAACGAAAAGAACCTGCCGGATGACTATATTCCTTCGCTCCTGGCGAGTTACCCGCCGGAGTTGATCAAGGCCTATCTGAACGGCCAGTTTACTAACCTGACCAGCGGCACCATTTATCACCAGTTCGACAGGGTGCTGAATAACTCCAGCGAAGAAGATCAGCCCGGTGAATCGCTCTATATCGGGATGGACTTCAACGTCGGGAAGATGGCCGGAATCGTCCACGTATTACGACTCGGCTTACCACACGCGGTAACAGAGATTATCAACGCTTACGACACTCCCGACATGATTCGCATCATCAAGGAGCGTTTCTGGCTGTATGCCGATGGTGACTATCGCAAGGTCCGGGAAATATATATTTATCCTGATGCCTCTGGCGACTCCAGGAAGTCAAACAACGCCAGCAAAACAGATATTGAGCAACTGCGACAGGCTGGATTTAACGTCATCGTTGATGATGCTAACCCGCCAGTAAAGGACCGCATCAACTCCATGAACGCCATGTTCTGCAATGGTAATGGCGATCGCCGATACAAGGTGAACGTGTCCCGCTGCCCGGTCTACGCCGACTGTCTGGAACAACAGGTGTGGGATAAAAACGGCGAGCCGGATAAAAAGAGCGATAACGATCACCCCAACGATGGCGCCGGTTACTTCATTGTGAAGCAATTCCCAATCGTTCGACCTGCATTCTCTATTTCACTGGACACGACATTCTGATGGCCAATAACGATATTACTTACGTTCGCCCTGAGGTCAGGGCGGCGCTGCCTGTGTGGAAAAAAATACGTGACGTGTGCAAGGGGGCTGATGCTGTAAAGGCCGCCGGAAATGATTACCTCCCTTTTCTGGACCCGTCCGATAAGTCTGCACGCAACAAAAAACGCAATGCCGATTACATTCAGCGTGCAGTTTTCTACGCGATAACGGGCAATACAAAGGTTGGTTTATTGGGACTGGCGTTCCGTAAAGACCCGACAATGACCGTGCCGGATAAGCTGAATTACCTTAGTGATAATGCTGATGGTGCTGGCACCAGCATTTATCAGCAGTCCCAGCAGGTTACAGAAAATATTCTGGAAGCCGCGCGCGAGGGGCTGTATACGGATTATGCGGCTGAATCCGCCGAGGCGATCATCCTTCGCTATCAGGCGGATAGTATCATTAACTGGCGAACCAAACGCATTAATGGGCGCGATCAACTGGTGCTGGTGGTTTTACGCGAATGTATGGAAAAGGAAGATGGTTATGCATACGAGGATGAAATCCAGTATCGCGAACTTGCCCTGGAGGACGGAAAGTTTATCTGCAGAGTCTGGCGGAAGTCAGATGATGTTGGTTCTTATGTTATCAGTTCTGAGTATCAGCCAAAGCCAAAAGGTGAGGAGTTCTGGGATGAGATCCCCTTTACCTTTGTCGGTGCACAGAATAACGATCCCAGCATCGACGAGTCGCCTCTAGCTGCCCTGGTTGAAATCAACCTTGGGCATTATCGTAATTCTGCGGATTACGAAGACAGCGTATTTTTCTGTGGTCAGGTACAACCGGTGATTTCCGGGCTTGATACAGCCTGGCGTGACTGGTTGCAGGATAAGGGAATCCGTGTCGGTTCTCGTTCACCTTTTCTGTTGCCGAAGGAGGCGAGTTTTACCTACGCCCAGGCGCAACCAAATACACTGGCTAAAGAGGCGATGGACAGTAAGCGTGATTATTCTGTTCAGCTTGGCGCAAGGCTTATCGAGCAGAACAGCGCGGTTAAAACCGCTACACAATCCAGCGGTGAGCAAACCGCATCTACTTCGGTGCTCGGCATTTGCGTTTCCAATGTTTCTGAGGCCTATACGCTGGTACTCGGCTGGTGCGCCAGATATCTCGGTATTAAAGCCGAGGAATACCGTTACAGCATCAATCAGGAGTTCATCGCCAAAGTCGCTGAATCCGGCATGGTAACGGCAATCGTCAATGCATGGCAGTCCGGCGCGATTCGCGACACGGATATGGTCAGAGCGTTGCAGAAGCTTGACCTGATAGATCCAGCTGATAACCCTGAAACCGTCATTGACGCCATTCGTAACGGCGCGCCTAACCTGATTGGTGGCAATAATGGCAACGGCGAATGACAAACTGCAGGATGAATCCTTAGCCCACGCAATATGGGTTAGTCGCTACAGCACAGGCGTTGCCAACAGGATGATAAAAATTCTGAATGACAGCGACGCCGAACTTACCGCCAGGCTGCTGGTGGCTATTGATACGCTGGATGCTGAGAGCTTTACCGTTTCGCGTCTGCAAGCGTTACTGGTAAGCGTCAGGGCGATAAACAAGGATGCCATTCAGTCGATGTATGCTGCTCTTACTACCGAGCTACAGGAACTGGCGAAGCACGAAGCCACTTTTCAGATGAGTCTCTTCCAGTTTGCCATTCCCGACGATGTTCTGGCTCTTCATCCGCTGGTGGGTATTTCCCCTGATGCGGTTTATGCCGCGGCGATGGGACGTCCATTCCAGGGGCGTTTGCTAAGCGAATGGGCCAGCAACCTCGAAGCCGATCGGATGGCGCGTATATCCAATACGGTGCGGCAGGGATTTTTGCTTGGCGATACGCAGGAGCAAATCGCAAAAAAGGTCCGTGGACATGCTAACCGTGGTTACCAGGATGGTGCGCTGCAGATGAGCCGAGCCAATGCAGCCAGCATTGCGAAAACAGCAGTAGGGCATCTTGCATCGACAGCCAGACATAGCTTTGCGGCGGCGAACGACGACATTCTGAAAGGTAAGCAGTGGTTATCTACTTTAGATAACCGGACATCAAAGGATTGTCGGATCCGCGACCGCCTTAAGTACACGCTGGATAACAAACCGATAGGTCACAAGGTGCCTTATCTACAGGGGCCTGGTCGCATACACTTCTGTTGCCGCAGTACCGAAACCTACATCCTCAAATCCGCTGAAGAACTTGGTATTAATGTCCGTGAATTACCGGAAGGTACTCGTGCCTCAATGGACGGACAGGTTGCAGGTGATACCACTTATTCTGAGTGGCTACAACGGCAGCCATTTTCACGGCAGAAAGAAATACTTGGCGAGACTCGTGCGAAAATGATGCGCGATGGCGTCATAAAATATGATGAGTTCTTCACTGACAAGGGGGAATGGCTGACGCTAGAGCAGTTGCGTGAGAGGTCAGTACTGGCAACAAATCTAGATTCAGCGAATTCGGTTGAAGAAGTGGCTAAATGGATGACTGGCCGCGTGGCGCAGGAGGTGAGATTTCCTGATGGTGTCTCACTGGATTCAGCGAAAGAAGCGGCACAGGCCGCATTTGATGTTATACAGCGATTCAGGCTACAGCCCGTTTCGGCTTTTGGTGACATGCTGGAGGTACCAGCATCTATCGCCGGTGCTTATGAACAGTCAACACGAACAGTGCATGTTGCCGGTTGGGCACTGGATAGCAGTGAATGGGATTACATCAGGAAGAACAGCGAAGGTGTCGATATGACGATGATGGTGAGAGAGCATCTTGTGAAGGCCGTATCTCAGGACGTTCTGGATGTTTCACCTGCGGATCTTCCCTATGTAGCCACACCATCGATAAAGGGGACAGTATGGCATGAGTTAGGTCATCATTTGTATTACTCACGCACTGATATTGGTGGCATGGTAGAAAGCGCATATGATGAAGGCTGGTGGCGCTCCATCAGCGCCTATGCGTCCGAAGCGCCGAAAGAGCTTTTCGCTGAAATTATGTCGGCGTATATGAGCGGTAATCTTGACATTATTAATCCCGAGATCCTCCAGTGGCTGAAACAAAATTCCCGTTCCTGAAAAAAGCATCAGACCTGGCCCACGCAGACCCATTGCCTGATGACATCCTCGAACAACTGGACACTATCTGCAAAGAGGCTGGAGAAACCACGCCGGAAGGCCGAATGATCGGCATCTTGATAGGCTCGGTTTACACCCGGTTAAACAACCCTGATTAAGCGTTAAACGTACACACATAGCCCTGGCATCTGCCGGGGCTTTTTTATGGGCGAGGCCCGGCAAAATCCCGAGGGGAAAATATGTTAATCCGAAATATGCTTCTGAAATATTGTGCGCCTGAAGGCAATGGTGAGGGTGCTGGCGGTGGTATCGAAATCACCCCTGAAATCCAGAAGATGATTGATGAGCGCGTGACCAGCGAAGTCACGGGCCTGAAAACGAAAAACAGAGAACTGCTGGGCACCATTAAACAGCAGAAAGAAAACCTTTCCCGCTTTGATGGTATCGACCCGGACGCTGTGCGCGGCATTCTCCAGCGTTTTTCCGACGATGAAGAGGCGCAGCTGATCGCCGCCGGGAAAGTTGATGAGGTTCTGGATAAGCGCACTGAACGGTTACGCGCTGATGTTGATAAGCAAATCAAAGCCGCGAATGAACGCGCTGAAAAGGCTGAAGCGTTCTCCAGTAAATTCCGGGATCGTGTTCTCGGTGATGCTATCCGCAGTGCCGCGCTAAAGGCGGGGGCATTGCCGGAAGCGTCCGACGATCTCATTCTCCGTGCCAAAGGCACTTTCCAGCTCAACGATGATGGCGAGGCCGTAGCTGTTGACGCAAATGGCGATGTTCTGTTCGGAAAAGACGGTAAGACTCCGTTAACCCCTGTCGAGTGGGCTGAATCTCTGAAAGAGACGGCCCCGCACCTGTTCCCGCGCGCTGAAGGCTCCGGTGCTGGTGGTCACAAACCAGGTGGCGGCGGAAGCCTCAAACGTTCAGAAATGAGCTCAAGCAATAAAGCGGACTACATCCGCAAACATGGCCAGCAGGCCTATCTCAAATTGCCTAAGTAAGGACTAATCAATGCCTACGACCGTAAACAGCGATCTGATTATTTATGATGACCTCGCGCAGACTGCGTTTCTTGAGCGTCGCCAGGATAATCTGGAAGTTTTCAATGCCGCCTCAAATGGCGCAATCATTCTTGATAACGAGCTGATCGAGGGGGATTTCCGCAAGCGTACCTTCTATAAAGTTGGCGGTTCTATTGAGTCGCGCGACGTTAACTCCACTGACCCGGTAACGGGTAAAAAAATCGGTGCCGGTGAGTCTGTCAGCGTTAAAGCGCCGTGGAAATACGGCCCATATGAAACCACCGAAGAAGCGTTTAAACGTCGTGGCCGCGATGTTAGCGAATTCTCCGAGGTGATTGGCGTAGACGTAGCTGACGCAACGCTTGAAGGTTATATCAAATATGCCCTTCAGGGACTTGTCGCAGCCATTGGCGCTAACGCTGATATGGCGGTATCAGCGGATATAGCCACTGATGGTAAGAAAACCCTGACCCGAGGCCTGCGTAAATACGGCGATAAATTCAACCGTGTTGCGCTGTTCGTAATGCATTCCACGACCTATTTCGACATTGTTGATCAGTCTATCGACAACAAAATCTACGAAGAAGCTGGGGTGGTGGTTTATGGCGGACAGCCAGGCACACTGGGTAAGCCTGTACTGGTAACCGACACCATGCCTGTTGATGCGATTCTGGGGCTGGTGGCCGGCGCGGTATCCGTAACGGAATCGCAGGCTCCGGGTTTTCGTTCCTACAACATTAACGACCAGGAAAACCTTGCGATCGGTTATCGCGCAGAGGGTACGGTTAACGTTGAACTTCTGGGTTACAGCTGGGATGAAACGAAGGGCGCTAACCCTGACTTGACCAAAATCGGCACTGGTGCGAACTGGAAGAAACATTTTACCAGTAACAAATCCACTGCAGGCGTACTGATCAAGCTGGAAGCCCCGACGGGGGAGTAACCCTGTCAGCGGATAAAACTTCCGCAACTGCTGACAGTACCGACGCGGTGACCGTTTCGCTCAAGTACACCAAAAATGGTGCAGGAGTCTCAGGGGCATCTGTAGCGTGGACGTCTACTGGCGGTACGCTAAGCGCTTCGACATCACAGACGGGGTCTGCAGGCGGCTCGACGGTGAAACTCACCTCTGATACGGCCGGCTCCTTTACTGTGACGGCTACCGTCGATGATGTGGTGAAAACAACTGAAGCGATTGCGTTCACTGCTCCAGCGGGTGGTTAACTGACGGGGCGTAAGCCCCGTTTCTTTTGGTGAGATCTCAATGACCGTTTATATAACAATCCAGGACGTTGACGAGTTGCTGGGTGATACCTGGGCTGCAGCCGACATAAAGGCTAAAGCCTTGCTCCAGGCAAACACCTGGATGACGGCTCTAAACCTTCAGGATATCGACTTGGAACATATTCCCGAAGAGGTTAAGCAAGCCGGAGCGTTTGTCGCTTCCGTAGCAGCTGCTGGCAATCTGTATCAGCAAAAGACGGATTCCGGCGTGGTGACGAGCAAAAGCGTTGAAGCCGATGATGTGAAAGTCTCAAAAACATTTGCCGAGCTTTCAACCTCCAGTACTGAGCTACTCGATCCCGATCTGCAACTGGCGTTTGCCATGCTCAAGCCATGGATGCTTAACCCGATTCAGACGTTCTTTGTGAGGGCGTGATATGGGAATACGTGATGAATTCCAAACTGAAGTCGCCGCAGCATTCGATACCGACCTGCAGGATGCTGTTAAGGATTTCACTGGAACATACACCCATCGAGGTGACTGGGATCCGGTAACGGAAACCGGCAGTGAAACGCAGGTGATGTATTCAGGGCGCGGTGTTATGGCGCGGTACAAACTCCGTCGTATCGATGGCGTTAATATCCTGCACGGTGACCTGAAATTAACCGCCCTGGTTAACGAGGTGACCGATAGGCCAGCAGTCGGGCACTTTGTCACGGCGCCGGAACCGATAACTTGTGTACCTCAGCGTTATGAGGTCATAACCGCCGCTGTTGATTCCGCTGGTGCTGCGTATTCCATCCAGTTACGGAGGGCGTGATATGGCTAAGGGCTGGAGTATTGACCCGGCAGCATTCGCCGGGCTGGTGGCCGATGACGTGAGGTTGCGGCAGCGAGCCATCGCTACACAGTTGCTGAATGAAATCGTGAAACGGTCTCCTGTCGGCAATCCAGAGTTATGGGCGATTAACGCTACCGCCGTCGAGTACTCCAAAGCGGTTGGAGAATGGAACGAATCGCTCTACGACAACCCGGATAATCTGACCAAAACCGGGCGACTCAGGAAGAAAGTACGTGTTAACGACAGCATGGATATCAAACGCCCGGCAGATTATCGTGCGGGTACGTTCAGGGCTTCGCATTTCGTAAGTATCGGATCACCGGATTACTCGGTTCCAACAGAGGAGGACCCGCGCGGAACGACGACATTTCTCAACGGTAAAAACATCATCGATCAGGCTCCGGCCTACTCAGTGATTTATATCCAGTCAAACCTTCCTTACTCCGTACCTCTGGAGAACGGGCATTCAACGCAGGCTCCAGCGGGCGTCTATGCAGTTTCATTTAACGGTGTCGTTCAGGCCTACAAATGACCCTTACAGAAATCAGAAACGCCGTCATTTCCCGAATGACGGCGCAGACCGCTATTGCTTCTGATGCGGTGGACTATCCCAACGGACCGCTATTTGATCCGAGCGGCTGCGATATCTGGGCACGCTTCACCAATATTTCAGGGCAGGCGGGAGCCAAAGAAACCGGGAACGGGCCGGTAGTTCATCGAACCGGTGTACTTATCATTCAGCTATTTGTACCGGTCTACACCGGCACGATTCTGCTTACTCAAACAGCAGACCAGCTAACGGAGCATTTTGAATTCCAGAATGACGGACGACTGAGTTACTTCGCTGTATCGGCAGTCCCGGCGGGCGAGGCCGACGGCTGGTCTCAGCTCAATCTACAAATTCCTTACCGCGCTCTGTAGCGCTTAACTTCGATGGAGGTGACCGCATGTCGAGCGGCGCTAAGGTACTCTCGGCCTTTATCCGGGAGACGACACCAGGAATTACGCCTGCTGGCGTCTGGAATCTTCTCAAACGTACCAATTGGGGCGTTGGCCCGTCCCAGAACACCAACGATAACGACGAAATCGGCGGTACCAGAATGGCGCAGGGCGCTACGCTGGGGACGGTCGATGTTGGCGGCGATGTCGGGGCAAAATTCCGCTATGGCCAGCATGATGACTTTCTTGCTTCGTGTTTTGGCGCAGAGTGGGCAAGCAATGTGCTGACGATGGGGAATGACCGTATTTCCTTCTCTCTTGCGACATATGCTTCGGACGTTGGCATTGCCTCAATTGTTCGTGGCGCGCAGGTAAGCGTGTTCCAGTTGGAAGTTCCGAATGATGGTGACGTTACCGCGACAGTCACATTCGCCGGGCTGGGTTGGGACTCAAAAGCAGACGATACGAGTTACATCACAGGCAGCCCTGCTGATAATGCTGGCGAGTTGCGTTACTCGTTCAAAGAGGTCACGGCAATTAACCTGAATGGCGTCGATGGTGGTGATGGTTTCTGTATTGATACCTTTAACATCCAGTTTGATAACAACGTTCAGACTCAGCGTTGTATCGGTACCGGCTCACCGTATGCCGGGGCCAATATCCCGACTACGTTCACGCCGTCAGGTTCGATCACTTTGTCGTGGTCAAAAGCAGCGTGGGAGGTCTGGAGTAAAACGCTTACCGGCGCAACCGTGCCATTCAGTTTCACACTGGCGAACGACGAAGGACAGTACACGTTTAACTTCCCAAAAGTGCAGGTCTCTGGCGACTGGCCGGATGGCGGCAATACCGACATTATCCAGGTTCAACTGGATATCACTGCAGCTGACGAGTCGCCGACGATTACCCGCGCTGTTACCGTCCCTGCCACGGCAATCAGCGTAACGCCAGAAACTTCATCAGGTAATGTCGGTACTTCCGTCACGCTGACAGCGAACCTTGCCCCGGCTGGTGCGACTGATGCTGTGCAGTGGGAGTCATCAGATCCGACTGTCGCAACGGTGGTATCGACAGGCCAAAAAACCTGCCAGGTAGTCAGAGCCGGCGACGGCACCGCAACGATAACCGGTAAAGTGCGAGGCTTCACCGCCACCGCCGAGATTACCGTAACTGAACCATAAAATTTCCCTTGCCCGTTCCGCTCTACATGGTGGCGCGGGCTTTTTTCATGCAGGAGTTTTTAATGATTATCCTAGCCCCACGAATTGATGTTGGTGGCGAGCGCTGGTTCACACCACTGAAAGGTCTGAAACCCATTGAAGGCCTGAAACTGCTCGTCAACAGCATTGATAACGACCAGTATCGCTCGCGTAATGCTCTTATCCGTCGTCATATTGAAAAAATGGACGCCAGTTACCAGGTTGGAACCAGCGAATTTAGCCTGTCAGCGGTCGGGGAAATAGACTCTGCTGATGATCTGCTTATCGACAACTGTGCGCATTACCTGCTCAAAGACTGGAAGGGCGTTGGTGAGCTTGTTGATGGCGAAGAAGTTCCGATTGAATACACGCCGGAACGCGGAGCTGCACTTCTGAAACAGGAGCCAGCGATTTACTGGCAAATTCTGGCGGAGGCAGCCAGCATCGCCCAGGGCAAAGAGCAGCAAAAGCAGGAAACCGTAAAAAAGTCATCGAAGCGCAGAAGTGGCTGAGTGAATTCGGCGGGGAGCAGGGTGAAAAGGCAAAGTGGCGAAGGGAGAAATTAAAACTCCCGCCAATTCCTGAGCCTGAGATTGATGCTGTAACGGGGGAGATACTCAACGCTTACGCAATGATTTCTCGCGGCAGACAGTATACCGGAATGGCTGGCGTACCGCTCCCGTTGTCCCTGCACGATATCGAGCGCTATCTGGCCTCACGTTCTATCCTGATTGACCGTACAGAGTTTGATGCTTCGATACTTGCCCTCGACGATGCCTGGCGGGATGAGTGGGCGAAGGAACAGAAAGGAAGCAGCAAGAAGAAATGAGCCTCCGCATTGCTCGAAGGTTTTTAGTTTTAGGTAAAATTCAACTATATACTGATGGATCACCGTATGATTGATAGACAAAAACTTGTTGTTTACAGAGCTACAAAACAATACTGTATGTTTATACAGTTGCCGACCTGTTCAAATAACCATGTAACTAATTAGACCATTATTTATTAAAGTAATCTCATCTTACTTCTTATGGGATTGAGCTTTATGGTAACTGAACAGGCCACTTTTACATTTTACAAAATTAACAAGGCCGGATACTACCGAACGGGGGCAAGGGAAGCTGAATTTGGTAGCGTGACAGAGATGTTGGAGGATTTGAAAGCTTGGGCTGAGCCGAAGACACTCAAAGAAACAAAGACTTTTGAGACTGACGAAGAACGATATCCCGCTTACCTTGTTGATTCTCGTTCCTCTGGCAGTGATTGGGCTCTTCTTCTTTGGAATGAAGTTCCCAGCAATGGACAAAGGATGCCTTCTCTTAGTGAGGATTCTAGGTTTGGTGAGGAGCCTGCGGTGATAATGAATCCGATACAAGAGGGCAGTATTCCTGGGTACGCCACTTATTTCTGGTTCATTCCCGAACGAAATCTCATGGCGACGGTGAGATTGCATAACAAGCTTACATCACAAGGCACTTTACAAAAGTATTTGCAATGTTTCCTCAAACAATCGTCTAGGCACGTGAAAGCCGAAGTTGTTGAAACAGAAGAGGGAGCACATGAAGTAAAAATTACTGGTTACATGGCTAATGTTGATGATGTTGATGAGGAAAAGAAGCGTTACTACCCACGATTTTCAACCTCTTTAATAAAAAATCCTGGTCGCCATGAGGTCATCAGGCAAAAAGCTAATTTAATCAAAAAAATTGAGCGAGTGATTGAACTCGATCTTGCTCAACCAGAGCAACTTGGGCTTTGGCAAAAAATGCTCGATTTCATTCAGCTTGGTGCTAACCAGGCTCCTGGTGCATCTACTAAAATTAAATATATTGTTTCACCTGATGTAACTTTAGCTGACGTGAATCAAATGATTGAAGATTGGGATGAAGATGTTTCTGAGGTCAATGATTATGGCTTCATTTTTCAGGGTGAGCCGAACAAAACTTATTGGTTGAGTAATTCTCTTTCGCGCACTCAATTTGATTTACGCTTAGAGAGGGAAAACGATGAGATAGTTAATCTTCAGTCTCTATTAGATGAGCTTGGAGGTAAAAAAGAACGAATACTGAGAGGAGCTGGCTTGTTATGAAGATAAAGGTGGCGTTTATTTTGATTACCGCATGTACTGTGATTGGTGCTGGGTATCTGGGACGCCATATCTCTTTTTCCCAGCAATGGCCGTTATTTGAAGCGCTTAGGACTACTGCTTCAATTATTTTTGCAGTTGTTGGTGCTTGGTTCGCTATTATCTATCCTGAAAGATTAAAAAAATCATTTAAGGGCGGGAAAGAGGATGCCAATGGTAGCGGTATACATCGATTGTTCACCCCCATAGTTCATTCGACAGCAATTTTGGCAAGTGTCTTAATAATAGGAGTGTTTGCTCCTTTATTAAAAGAGTTTGACTGGATTATTCTTCATAAAGTCTTTTTTAGAGGTTTGTCATACGGTCTTCTTGTATTCCTGACGTTATGGCAGCTCATAACAGTTGTCTACAGTTTGATTGGTCCGGATATGGTTAAACGGTATACCTCAAGGCAAAGTACAACTCGCCGTGCTGCCGAGTCTGTTCTCGCTCCGAAGAAAAAAGAATAAACCCGCGACGGCGGGTTTTTGCTTTTGGCCAGCCTTCATTGTCCAAATAGCTTCGATAGCCCAGCTGTAGTTGCAGCTTGCACCACAATTTTAAGGGCTTCCGTTGATAGTTCGCCGAGTGTGGATTTAGCCTTTTCTTTCTGCTCGTCGTTCATGTTGGATATGGCAATGAGATCTTCGAGGATGACCACTGCTTCTCGGTGGAATTTGATGGTCTGGACGTTGAGGATTGCACTAAGCCCACCATCGTTTTGCATAAAATCTACTCCTTTGCATGTAGCGCGCATGTTATCAAGAAAAGAGTAAGGGTCATCACTCCTCTGCTCTCTGATTGTGAGTAGGCCGTGTTCAGCAAGATAAATCATATTTGCAGAGAGTTTAACATCGTCAACCTGCATTATTTCGGAATCAAAACTATCCCATGTGGTGTGAGCTGGGTAGGAGTTTATACAGCAAGAAAGAATATAATGTTGTAATTCGCGGTCATACTTTTCCATGTCGTTTCCTTAGCTTGAGTTTACCATTTAACCTACCCCGGAAGCTCGCTATCTAAAAGCCTGATAAACGATCAGCCAATCGGAGCTGTATTTGTTGCCTCGCTGCCCAAGAAGCCTTGATTGCCTTACAAATTTTGTGTGATAGGATGTTTCCGATTGCAATCAAAGGGACTATATTATGAAAAAAAATCTGGCCGTGGCCTTGGGAGCAGTGCTTTTAGCGGGGTGTACATCGCCCAAGTACAACTATGCGCCAACAACGCAAAGTTTAAGTGAACCACCTGTAGGCTCCGTTAACACGTCCTATGTAGGAGACGCTCTGTTATCTCAAGGTATTTTAGCAAAATACGAAGGGATAAAAGTTACTGCACCAGCAAGAGTTTCATGGGGTTATACAGTGACCCCCGGCAATCTGAAGAAAGTCGGCCAGGATGGAAAGTCCGAATTCTATATGCCTACAGGAATGGCTGATTCTGCGAATGTTCAGAAAGCTGCATTAGCTGATATGTGGCAGGCATTGATGGTCAAAGAAGGTACCAAGACACTCTGTGTTATCACTGTCTTTTCAGTATCAACTTGCGAAGACAATATGCCTTTTGAAAAAACCAACCTAAACATTAGTTCTTCTAATAATTTTCAGCAGACATTGCTGTATAACGGTCGTGTAGGTAATAAAATCAACATTGGCTATCGTGAGTCATCATCTGATATGGCAAGACCTGCCTTCAATAACGATGTCGAATATGACTTATCGGAATCTAAAGTTATAGGTTATAAAGGCGCCAAGATTGAAGTGCTTGAAGCTACAAACCAGAGCATCCGATATAAAGTAATTAGTAACTTTAGATAAAATTATTAATTTCCCCGATGGTTTAAGCCCACTCAGGTGGGCTTTTCTTATGAGGCTATGATGAAAATTCATTCTGCTGTATTTCACCCTAATGGGTTTTTTATTGATGCACCGAACCAGCCTGATTTCTGGGTGCTGCTTAGCCGCACGTTGGGGTGGGGCAGATTCTCGCTGGTGTGCGAATCTTATGAATTTACCCCAGATGGAGGAATTTTTGAATTAGTGGAAGTGCTACCGGCAGGCTCAGAGCCCCCTTCACCACTAATTCCTTCGTCAAATGTTCTATGGCGTCTGCCGGAAGCTGCCGAAGCTTTGAAACGATACTCTGCTTCTCAGATTCGGGAATGTTTGCCAGAGAGATAAAATCCTCAATGGCTGTAAGTGTTTCTCGGTGCAATTTGATGGTTTGAACTTTCAAAATCGCACCTAATCCGCCATCCTGAAGTAAGAAATCAATTCCATCTTTTGTGGCGAGCATCCCTCCAAGCGCCACGCTTGTTGTTGCCAAGTGATTGTGGGAAAACATCCTAATTAAGCCATGTTCAACAAGGTAGCTTATATTTGCCAGAACTTTTTGCGAGTGTTCTTCAGAGTAAAATTCTATATGCTTACGAAATTGCTCATGTGAAGTTGTTTTGGGGTATGCATCCACAGCGGCCTTAAGTATAAGCAGCTGTAATTCTCTGTCGAACTTATCCATCACTTATCCTTGACTGATTTTAAACTCGCTTCCTAAAGAGCGCTTTAGTTTTTACCAGTGTTTTTTTTGATGTGAGCGCCAATCTGAGCCTCAATTGCTGGATGCAGATACGCATCTGGTTCATCAATTCTGAGGTGAGCACCTTCTGCGAGAATATTCAACTGCTGTTGTAGTTTCTTTATGCCCAAAGCTACTTCTGAAAGCGTCAATGCCTTTTCTGTCGGGATGTCATGCATCTCAACCCAAGCCTCGATGGCTGCGACCATTTCTGCGTTTGCAGAGCGACCATTTTTTTCCGCAAGCGCAGCAATTTTCTGCTTAAGATCTTCAGGCAGTCGCAGGTTAACTTGGGGATTTTTATAAGGTCTACTCACGAGATTTCACCATGATACAAATATGTATCATCAGGATAAGTACATATGTATTGACTAGCAATGCGTACCTAAATACTATGTATGCGTACCACATACAAAAGGAGGGAGTATGAAAGTTAAGACATTGAGGATGCCTGAGTGGTTGGAAAAGGCGTTCGAAGAACTGGCTATAAAATCCGATCGATCTTTTAGTAAAGAGGCGGTGCGGGCCATGCGTGAGTACGCGGAGCGACAGGGAATTAAGTGTCGAGAATGAACAAAGCCCCGACTGCGGTAACAGTCAGGGCTTCGATTGTCAGTAAATCCTTGAGAGAAAAACCAACATGAACAGTATATCAACAGCAGTTTCTACCATCAACGTACCATTCCACGGCAATGAGCTGTATATAGTGAATCACAACGGCGAGCCGTACACCCCGATGAAGCCGATCATTGATGGCATGGGCATGGAC
>NZ_JAHLRC010000086.1:0-14866 GCF_018919545.1 Citrobacter sp. S46_ASV_140 | reverse complement strand
AGGCAAACTTAAAGTTATGCTTATTTCATAACGTTATTATCCCCAAGGAGTAATTTTTTATAAGCACTATCCTGGCTTTATTTAAGAAATTCATTAGATTTTTTTAACGATTAATTTAGGATAAATAAAACAGGTAACGCAAATGCATCTTTAGAGTTGATTATTTAGTATCATTGCTTCCTTGAATATAACCACATATTTAACATGGTTATCATCCTGCAAAAAATACGTCCAACACTGGTGAACAAACGAGCATATGTGATATAGTTCACAAAAATCATGTAACAAAAACGATGTTTCATTCATGTTATTGCCCGTCGATAGCCAGAGTACTACACCCTCGGTGAACACCCCCGCGCTGTCCTGGGCATCCAGACTTTCTGAGGACGTTTTTCATGGCAACGATAACAACTGGCGTGGTTCTTCTGCGGTGGCAATTACTCAGTGCAGTGCTGATGTTTTTAGCCAGTACGCTTAATATCCGTTTTCGTAAATCAGATTATATTGGCCTGGCCGTCATTAGCAGCGGTTTAGGGCTGGTTTTTGCCTGCTGGTTTGCGACCGGATTACTCGGCATAACCCTGGTGGATATGTCCGCAATCTGGAAGAACATTGAAACCGTAATGGTTGAAGTGATGAGCCATACACCGCCAGACTGGCCGATGGTGTTGAACTGATAACAGAATTGCATATGGCTACCCCAGTCCTGAGGTAGCCATAATTTTCAGCGAAAAGCAGAAGGATTAGAACGGAATATCGTCGTCGAAATCCATCGGCGGCTCATTAGACGGCGCTGCCGGAGCCGACTGCTGCGGGCGAGACTGCGCGCCGCCGCTGAACTGATTGCCACCTTGCGGCTGCTGAGGCTGACCCCAACCACCCTGCTGCTGGCCGCCACCTGCCGGAGCACCACCACCCTGACGACCGCCCAGCATTTGCATGGTGCCGCCAACGTTAACCACAACTTCAGTGGTGTACTTTTCTACGCCGGATTGATCGGTCCATTTGCGGGTACGCAGCTGACCTTCGATATAGACCTGGGAACCTTTACGCAGATATTCGCTGGCAACTTCCGCCAGTTTGCCGAACAGCACCACACGGTGCCATTCAGTCTGCTCTTTCATTTCGCCGGTCGCTTTATCACGCCAGGATTCGGAAGTAGCCAGCGTAATGTTGGCAACTGCGCCACCATTCGGCATATAGCGTACTTCCGGGTCCTGGCCCAGATTACCGACGAGAATCACCTTGTTTACGCCTCTGCTGGCCATGATCGTGTCTCCTGAAAAACGTTACTGAATAAGTGTAAGCGCGGGATTGTAGCATTTCCAATAGCGCTTTTACTACGTTGCGAGATCGATTCCAGTAAACAACCCCAGACAGACATTGTTGCACAGGCATCTGCGTTTTGCATTCCAATACTGTATATCCATTCAGGTCAGGTTGTGTCATAATTAACCGTTTGTGATCGCCGGTAGCACCATGCAGCCAGGCAAAAAAAGCGTTTAATCCGGGAAAGATGAATGGATAAGATCGAAGTTCGGGGCGCCCGCACCCATAATCTCAAAAACATCAACCTCGTCATCCCGCGCGACAAGCTGATTGTCGTCACCGGGCTTTCGGGCTCAGGCAAATCTTCGCTCGCTTTCGACACCTTGTATGCCGAAGGGCAGCGTCGTTACGTTGAATCCCTTTCCGCGTACGCGCGTCAGTTTCTGTCGCTGATGGAAAAGCCGGATGTCGACCACATTGAGGGGCTGTCTCCCGCCATCTCAATTGAACAAAAATCGACATCCCACAACCCGCGATCCACGGTAGGTACGATTACCGAAATTCACGACTATCTGCGCCTGTTGTTTGCCCGCGTTGGCGAACCGCGCTGCCCGGATCACGACGTTCCCCTGGCGGCCCAGACCGTTAGCCAGATGGTGGACAACGTTCTGTCGCAGCCGGAAGGCAAACGTCTGATGCTGCTGGCGCCGGTGATTAAAGAGCGTAAAGGCGAGCATACTAAAACGCTGGAAAACCTGGCAGGCCAGGGCTATATCCGCGCCCGTATCGACGGTGAAGTGTGCGACCTTTCCGATCCGCCCAAGCTTGAACTGCAAAAGAAACACACTATTGAAGTGGTGATTGACCGCTTTAAAGTACGCGACGATCTCACCCAGCGACTGGCTGAATCCTTTGAAACCGCGCTGGAACTGTCCGGTGGTACGGCGGTGGTCGCCGATATGGACGATCCGAAAGCGGAAGAGTTGCTGTTCTCCGCCAACTTCGCCTGCCCGATCTGCGGCTACAGCATGCGCGAGCTGGAACCACGCCTGTTCTCGTTCAATAACCCAGCGGGCGCATGCCCGACCTGTGACGGTCTCGGCGTGCAGCAGTATTTCGATCCTGACCGGGTGATCCAAAATCCGGAACTGTCGCTGGCCGGTGGTGCTATCCGCGGCTGGGATCGCCGTAACTTCTATTACTTCCAGATGCTTAAGTCACTGGCGGAACACTATAAATTCGACGTCGAAGCCCCATGGGCCAGCCTGAACCCTGCCGTGCATAAAGTGGTGCTGTACGGTTCCGGCAAAGAGAATATCGAATTTAAATACATGAACGATCGCGGCGATACGTCCGTACGCCGCCATCCGTTCGAAGGCGTATTGCACAATATGGAGCGCCGTTATAAAGAGACGGAATCCAGCGCGGTACGTGAAGAATTAGCCAAGTTCATTAGCAACCGACCGTGCGCCAGCTGTGAGGGGACGCGTTTACGCCGGGAAGCCCGCCACGTATTTGTCGAAAATACGCCGCTGCCCGCGATTTCCGACATGAGCATCGGTCACGCCATGGATTTCTTCAACAACCTGAAGCTTGCGGGTCAGCGAGCGAAGATTGCAGAGAAAATTCTCAAAGAGATTGGCGATCGTCTGAAGTTCCTGGTCAACGTCGGCCTCAACTATCTGACGCTGTCGCGTTCAGCAGAAACGCTCTCCGGCGGCGAAGCCCAGCGTATTCGTCTGGCAAGCCAGATCGGCGCAGGTCTGGTCGGCGTAATGTATGTACTGGATGAACCGTCTATCGGTCTGCATCAGCGCGATAACGAGCGTCTGCTGGGTACGCTTATCCACCTGCGTAATCTGGGCAATACCGTCATTGTGGTTGAGCATGATGAAGACGCGATTCGCGCCGCTGACCACGTCATCGACATCGGCCCCGGCGCGGGCGTTCACGGCGGCCAGGTGGTCGCCGAAGGTACGCTAAAAGATATCATGGCCGTGCCTGAGTCGCTGACCGGCCAGTACATGAGCGGTAAGCGCAAGATTGAAGTGCCGAAACAGCGCGTGGCGGCAGACCCGGAAAAAGTGTTGAAGCTGACCGGCGCGCGCGGTAACAACCTGAAAGATGTCACCCTGACGCTGCCGGTTGGTTTATTTACCTGCATTACCGGTGTTTCCGGTTCGGGTAAATCGACGCTAATTAACGACACGCTGTTCCCGATTGCGCAGACGGCGCTGAACGGCGCCACGCTGGCTGAACCCGCGCCATATCGTGATGTTCAGGGTCTGGAACATTTCGACAAAGTGATCGACATTGACCAAAGCCCGATTGGCCGTACGCCGCGCTCTAACCCGGCAACCTACACCGGCGTGTTTACGCCAGTGCGCGAACTGTTTGCCGGTGTGCCGGAGTCACGTGCCCGCGGTTATACTCCGGGTCGTTTCAGCTTTAACGTCCGCGGCGGACGCTGTGAAGCCTGTCAGGGCGACGGCGTGATCAAAGTCGAAATGCACTTTCTGCCGGATATCTACGTGCCGTGCGATCAGTGTAAAGGCAAGCGCTATAACCGCGAAACTCTGGAGATTAAGTACAAGGGCAAGACTATCCACGAAGTGCTGGATATGACGATTGAAGAAGCGCGTGAGTTCTTCGATGCCGTTCCGGCGCTGGCGCGTAAGCTGCAAACGCTGATGGACGTGGGTCTGACGTACATTCGACTGGGTCAGTCCGCCACCACGCTCTCGGGCGGTGAAGCGCAGCGCGTGAAGCTGGCGCGTGAACTGTCCAAACGCGGTACCGGTCAAACGCTGTATATTCTCGACGAACCGACCACCGGTCTGCATTTTGCGGATATTCAGCAACTGCTGGACGTGCTGCATCAGCTCCGGGATCAGGGCAACACCATCGTAGTGATTGAGCACAATCTGGACGTGATAAAAACCGCTGACTGGATTGTCGATCTCGGTCCGGAAGGCGGCAGCGGCGGCGGGGAAATTCTGGTTTCAGGCACACCAGAAACAGTCGCTGATTGTGAAGCCTCACACACGGCCCGTTTCCTCAAACCACTGTTGTAATCATGCCGATGGCGCTACGCTTATCAGGCCTACAAAATATGCATAATTGCTTGTAGGCCTGATAAGGCGCTGGCGCCTCATTGCGGAAAACAGATCAGGACTGCGCCAGTATCCGGCGTTTATCTTCCGGCAGCGTGTTTACGGCCTGCTGATAAGAGGCGTCTACCAGGTAGTAGATTTGCGAATCCGGCAGCGAGCCGTCCAGATACACCGTACTCCAGTGCGCCTTATTTAGATGCCGGCTTGGCCGTACATCGCTATGCTGCTGACGTAACAACTCTGCCAGTTCCGGGCTGGTTTTCAGTGACACCGCCGGGCGTTCTTCCACCTCTTTTACCATGGCAAAAAGCACATCTTCGACTTTGATTTGTGTGGCCTTCCAGTCACTGTGTACGCTCTGCTCGGCGCCCATTTTTGCCATGCAGTATTGCAGCAACTCCGAATTCGTCATCTTAATTCCCCTTACCAGCATATTGCCTAATGAGAACATCTTTTATTCAGTGTGCAGCAAGTCCGCAAAAGGTAAAAGCAGGTAAAGCAAATTTGTTTAAAAAAACAACAACCGCAAGCAATGTCCTCAATATTCCGAGTTGACGATCACCTCTTCACCAAACGCGCCGGCCTGTGGCAACGGTTTATAAGTGGAGTTAGAAGCGCGTAAAATACGAATGCCACGAATACCCACGTCTCGGGCGGCGGTAATGTCATTATCAGAGTCGCCGTAGAACATACGGATATTTTTATCCTGCAGCCACTGCGTTTTCGTATTCTGGCCCGGCTTATCACCGGCAAAAATGACCGGGTTCATATTGCCGGCCGGGATGTGAAAGTTATCGGACAGCGTTTTCGACACCGTTTCGGTCTTCGTCTGGCTACGCCCGGTTACGAAAAAGATGCTGTCGCCGCGACGCACGTGCATATCAATCAACTGACGCGCCACTTCTTTCGGAATGCTGAATTCGTCCCAGCCATTGTTCATTTTTTCCCAGAAGGCCGGATTTTTCAGGTAATCCTCACTGTCCGGAGAATACGTTTTTTTTCCGCGCCAGAAGCCTGGGCTGGAAAAGAGGACGGTGTCATCGATATCAAACCCGACGGCCATCGGCGGGCGTCCGGTCAGGCTGTTTTCAATTTGTGCCACGGAGACCCAGTGAATGGGTGCCTGCTCAGCGAGTTTTGCAACGTTGGTGCCTGGATTAAGCTGAGAGGGAGAGGAAACTAACGCCTGGGCCGGCTGATTTAGCGTGAACAATAAACAAACGGCACTCAGTGCCAACGTAAACTTGCGCATATTTTTCCCTAAGTAGTCAGTTAGTTATCATTTTTTTATTAACAACTGGTCAAAAAACTATCTGACCTTACCCCTTAGGGGGAGGGAAAGGAAGGATTTTCTCTGGTTTTGTCCTGGAAAAAGAGCATGATCACATTGGAAAACAGACCAATAGCACGGTGAAAGAAAGTAGGCCGGATAAGATGATTACACCTCTATCCGGCAATACAATGCCTGATGGCGCGACGCTTATCAGGCCTAAAAACCCGGTTACATGACGGAGGCAAATGCCTTCGCCACCCGCTGCACGTTACCGTGATTCAACCCGGCCACGCACATACGACCGCTGGCTATCAGGTACACACCGAACTCATCGCGCAGGCGATCGACCTGAGCAGCGCTGAGTCCGGTATAGCTGAACATCCCGCGCTGTTGCAGCAGGTAATCAAAGTTACGACCAGGGATCTCCGCATTCAATACGTTAACCAGCGCCTGGCGCATCGCCAGAATACGGGTACGCATCTCTTCGACTTCCGCCAGCCAGCTGGCTTTCAGCGCGTCATCACCCAACACTGCGGCCACGACCTGCGCACCAAAGTTTGGCGGGCTGGAATAGTTACGACGCACCGTCGCTTTTAGCTGCCCCAGAACGCGGCTGGCGGCATCAGCGTCTTCACAGACTACTGAAAGTCCGCCGACACGCTCGCCGTACAAAGAGAAAATCTTCGAGAATGAGTTGCTGACCAGTGCAGGCAATCCGGCGCTGGCAATGGCGCGGATCGCATAGGCATCGTCTTCCATTCCACCGCCGAAACCCTGGTAAGCAATATCCAGGAACGGGATCAGATCGCGAGCTTTCAGGATCTCAATGACACCATCCCACTGCGCGGGGGTCAAATCCGCACCCGTCGGGTTATGGCAGCATGGATGCAGCAGTACGATGCTGCGCGCCGGTAAGGTGTTCAGCGTGGCCAGCAGGTCGTTGACACGCACGCCATTGGTGGTGTTGTCATACCAGGGGTAAGTACTTACTTCGAACCCAGCACCTTCAAAAATCGCGATGTGGTTTTCCCAGGTCGGATCGCTGACCCACACGCCAGAATCAGGGAAATAGCGTTTCAGGAAGTCTGCGCCAACCTTTAGCGCACCGGAGCCGCCCAGCGTCTGAATCGTTGCGACGCGCTGCTGCTGGAGAACCGGATGCTCTGCGCCAAACAGCAGCGGCGCAATAGTATGGCGATAAGTGTTCAGGCCTTCCATCGGCAGATACAGCGAAGCGCCATGCGGTTTGGCATTCAGTCGGGCTTCCGCTTCTGCCACCGCTTTAAGCTGAGGAATAATGCCGTCTTCGTTGTAGTACAGACCGATGCTGAGGTTCACTTTGTCGCTACGTGAATCTTCTTTGAAACGCTCCATGAGCGATAAAATCGGGTCGCCGGCGTAGGCGTCAACTTTTTGAAACACGTGTGGTTCTCCAGGTTTACAGGCAGGGGTTAAGAACACAATAAACCGGAAGCGGGAGAAGATCGAGAGGATGTTGAGAGGAATATTGCCGGATGGCGGCGCAACCGCCTTATCCGGCACATCATGAACTTAATCGATATACTTCATTGCCACCCTTGAGGTCAGGCGCGTGATAAGTTCGTAAGCACTTACTTTCGTCATTTCAGCAATGCGTTCAACGGGCAGGCCTTCACCCCACAGGATAACCGAATCGCCGGCTTTATCCTGCGCCTCGGGACCTAAATCGACGCAAATCATATCCATCGCGACGCGACCGACGATCGGCACTTCACGGCCATTGACCAGTACCGGTGTCCCAGACGGCGCTGCGCGCGGATAACCATCGCCATAGCCCATCGCCACCACGCCCAGACGCGTGTCGCGCTCGCTCAGCCAGGTTCCACCATAGCCAACCGGCTCGCCCGCTTTGTGTTCACGCACCGCAATCAGGCTGGAAGTGAGCGACATCACCGGCTGGCAGCCAAAATCGGCACCGATAGAGTGGTTTTCCAACGGCGATACGCCATACAGAATCAGCCCCGGACGCGCCCAGTCGAAGTGAGACTGCGGCCACAGCAGAATACCTCCCGACGCGGCGATCGAACGCTGACCCGGTTTACCTGCGCAAAAGCTATTGAAGATATCGAGCTGCTTTTCGGTCGCGCCGCACTCAGGCTCGTCCGCGCGCGCAAAGTGGCTGACGATATTGACCGGCTGGCGCACGTTTTCACATTGCGTCAAGCGCTGATAAAACGCCTCGGCCTGCTCCGGACGCACGCCCAGACGGTGCATTCCCGTGTCGAGCTTCATCCAGACGGTGACCGGTTCAGCCAGTACTGCGGCTTCCAGAGCTTCAAGCTGCTCCTGGTTATGGACGGCAGTATGCAGACGCTGCGCGGAGATAGTCGGCAGATCGGAAGCATCAAAAAATCCTTCCAGCAGCAGGATGGGCTGCGTGATCCCTCCCGCTCGCAACCGCAGGGCTTCTTCAAGACGAGCGACACCAAAAGCGTCCGCATCGGGGAGCGTTCGCGCGGTCTCTAACAGACCATGGCCGTAAGCGTTCGCTTTCACGACCGCAACCAGTTTACTGGCTGGAGCCAGTTCACGCAGACGTTGCAGGTTGTGTCGCAGAGCGCGGCGGTTAATGACTACAGTTGCCGCTTGCATTTGTATTCCTTGATAAGTATTTGCTTGAGTAACCTGATTCAGTGTTGTTATTCGTCGTCGTACTGCGGGCCAGCATAGTTATCGAAGCGCGACCACTGACCGTTAAACGTCAGGCGCACCGTACCGATCGGGCCGTTACGCTGTTTACCGATAATGATCTCGGCGATGCCTTTCAAGTCGCTGTTTTCGTGATAAACCTCATCACGATAGATAAACATGATTAAGTCGGCATCCTGCTCGATGGAGCCGGACTCACGCAGATCCGAGTTGACCGGACGCTTATCGGCGCGTTGTTCCAGAGAGCGGTTAAGCTGCGACAGCGCCACCACCGGCACATGCAGTTCTTTCGCTAACGCTTTCAGCGAGCGGGAAATTTCAGCAATTTCCAGCGTACGGTTGTCGGAGAGCGACGGCACGCGCATCAGCTGCAGGTAGTCGATCATGATAAGTCCGATACCACCGTGTTCGCGGGCGATACGACGGGCACGCGAGCGCACTTCCGTTGGCGTCAGGCCGGAGGAGTCATCAATATAGATGTTTCGTTTCTCCAGCAAAATACCCATTGTTCCGGAAATTCGCGCCCAGTCTTCATCATCCAGTTGACCGGTACGGATTTTGGTTTGGTCTACACGTGAGAGTGAGGCCAGGGAACGCATCATGATCTGTTCTGAGGGCATTTCAAGACTAAAGATAAGAACCGGCTTATCTTGCAGCATCGCCGCATTTTCGACGAGGTTCATTGCAAATGTCGTTTTACCCATCGACGGACGCGCGGCGACGATAATTAAGTCTGACGGCTGTAAACCAGCAGTCTTTTTATTGAGGTCGTCATAACCGGTATTGACCCCGGTGACACCATCGTGTGGCTGCTGGAACAGCTGTTCGATACGCGCGACGGTAGCGTCGAGCACATCGGTAATATTTTTCGGACCTTCGTCTTTATTGGCGCGACTTTCAGCAATTTTAAAGACGCGGGATTCCGCGAGGTCCAGCAGATCTTCACTGGAACGGCCTTGCGGATCAAACCCGGCTTCCGCGATCTCGTTCGCCACCGAAATCATGTCACGAACAACGGCACGTTCGCGGACAATATCCGCATAGGCACTAATGTTCGCTGCACTTGGCGTATTTTTAGATAACTCAGCCAGGTAAGCAAAACCGCCGACGCTGTCCAGTTGCCCCTGAACTTCCAGCGATTCTGCAAGCGTGATCAGATCGATGGGTTTTCCCATCTCCTGCAGGCGATGCATTTCGGTGAAGATGTGCCGGTGCGGTCGGGTATAAAAATCTTCCGCCACCACACGCTCAGCCACATCGTCCCAGCGCTCGTTATCCAGCATTAAACCGCCCAACACCGACTGTTCCGCTTCAATCGAGTGCGGCGGTACTTTCAGCCCGGCGACCTGGGGATCGCGCTCACGAGCATCAGTCTGTTGTTTGTTGAAGGGTTTATTTCCTGCCATAGTGAATGGAGTTACCGAGATAATGATTGGGTCGAAAGATTACCACATTTCTTTTGGAGGAAGCATGGCAACACGTATTGAATTTCACAAGCATGGTGGCCCTGATGTACTCAAGGCTGTGGAGTTTACGCCTGTAGACCCGGCGGAAAATGAAATCCAGGTCGAGAACAAAGCGATTGGGATCAACTATATCGACACCTATATCCGCAGTGGTCTTTATCCACCGCCTTCTCTGCCCAGCGGTCTGGGTACCGAAGCCGCAGGCGTGGTCAGTAAAGTCGGTAGCAAAGTGACGCACATTAAAGCCGGCGATCGCGTGGTTTACGCTCAGTCTCCCCTGGGCGCCTACAGCTCAGTGCATAACGTCCCGGCTGATAAAACCGCTATTTTGCCCAACGCTATCTCGTTTGAACAAGCTGCAGCCTCATTTCTTAAAGGGCTCACCGTTTTTTATCTGTTGCGTAAGACCTATGAAATTCAGCCCGATGAACCATTTTTGTTCCATGCGGCAGCAGGCGGCGTCGGTATGATTGCCTGCCAGTGGGCAAAAGCATTGGGTGCGAAGCTGATTGGCACCGTCGGTAATGCGCAAAAAGCGCAAATTGCGCTGCAGGCCGGCGCATGGCAGGTCATTAACTATCGTGAAGAGAGCATTGTAGAACGTGTAAAAGAGATCACTGGCGGTAAAAAAGTGCGGGTGGTGTATGACTCGGTGGGGAAAGATACCTGGGAAGCCTCACTGGATTGCCTGCAGCGCCGGGGGCTCATGGTCAGCTTTGGTAATGCTTCCGGACCGGTGACTGGCGTTAACTTAGGCATTCTGAATCAGAAAGGTTCGCTGTACGTGACTCGCCCTTCACTCCAGGGTTACATCACCAACCACCATGAATTAACCGAAGCCAGCAATGAGCTTTTCTCACTGATTGCCAGCGGAGTGATCAAAGTGGATGTCGCACCGGGCCAGACGTTCGCACTGCACGACGCGCAGCGTGCTCATGAAGTGCTGGAAAGCCGGGCCACACAGGGGTCGAGTTTGCTGATCCCGTAACGCCCTCATTTCCGCTAAATAATTCAAGCCGCCAACAAACCTGCGGTTTGAATTATGAAGGGGGAAGAAAGAATTAGGGCTTCCCGTAGGAAGCCCTTTCTTTTTTTAGTTCGGCTGTATGTAGGGTACAGCTCGATGAATTCGTTAACCTGGCAATAGTGACAGATTTGATAATCAATTCCTATTTGCTTCTAAAGGCAATGTTGCAGGTTGTGACACACCGCTCAATACCTTAGTAAAATCGGCGGTTATTGCGCTGATACTGTGGGACTTTTGGCGCTTTTATCGCCTTGATAACCCACACCACGGCAACGGCCAATAACAGCCAGGGCAACAGTTTAATCATCAACGCAAATAGTCCGCCCAAAAACATCACCACAGTGGCTACCACCAATGCGGCCAGCACTCCCAGCAAAGATACGCCGGTGACCATCAGCATGATAAAAAATCCAATCACAAAAAGTAGTTCCAGCATGGCTCTCTCCCGAAATGAAATACTCTCCACAGCTTTACAAGAAACATGCCAAAATTAATATATTGATTTATATAGCAAACGCCCCGCGACGAAGCGCAGGGCGTGGTGAAATTCACTAACTTTTGGCGAAAACTTAACGTTTGTCTGCCACCAGCTTCAGCGCATGTTCCAGAACCTCAATATCTGCCCCGGCTTTATGCGCATTTTCGCTTAGATAGCGACGCCACTGCCGTGCCCCTGGAATCCCCTGAAACAGTCCCAGCATATGGCGTGTGACATGCCCCAAATAGGTTCCTTTACTCAGTTCACGCTCAATATACGGATACATCGCACGCACTACGGCGACCGGATCGGCATCTTCGCTAGTGACAGCAAAAATCTCGCGGTCAACGGACGCCAGAATGCCTGGGTTTTGATAAGCTTCGCGCCCCACCATCACGCCATCCATATGTTGCAGATGGATTTTCGCTTCTTCCAGCGATTTTATGCCACCGTTGATCGACATTGTCAGATGCGGAAAATCGCGCTTTAGCTGATAAACACGGTCATAATCCAGCGGTGGGATTTCGCGGTTTTCTTTCGGGCTTAGCCCAGACAGCCAGGCCTTGCGGGCGTGGATGATAAACATCTCACATTCACCGTTACCGGAGACCGTGTTGATGAAATCGCACAGGAATTCGTAGCTGTCCTGGTCATCAATACCGATACGGGTTTTCACCGTTACCGGAATCGATACCACATCGCGCATCGCTTTGACGCAATCAGCGACCAGTTGCGCATTTCCCATCAGACAGGCACCAAACATTCCATTCTGTACACGATCGGAAGGGCAACCCACGTTGAGGTTAATTTCGTCATAGCCCCGTTGTTCAGCAAGCTTTGCGCACTGCGCCAGCGCAGCCGGATCGCTCCCGCCCAGTTGCAAAGCGACCGGATGTTCTTCTTCGCTATACGCCAGATAATCGCCTTTACCATGAATGATCGCGCCGGTGGTTACCATCTCCGTGTAGAGCAGCGTCTGGCTGGACAGTAAGCGCAAAAAGTAGCGGCAATGTCTGTCCGTCCAGTCGAGCATCGGCGCGATAGAAAAACGATGAGCGGGAAAAGCGGTAGACTGAGATTCAGGCAGCATGGCGAATATTCAAGCATCCGGTTAAAAAAGGGGCGCTACTATAGCATAGACCGTTACGATAGTGAGCCACATCCGCGAGGTTCCCCCTCCCTGCTCCCCGACAAGCGCTATTTACGCCCCGGTTTTCCGTCGTGAGATCCAAAAAACTGCGGCGGATGGTCGACCCAACGGTCCTCACGCGTGGCGGCATAAACCGGATTAAGCGGATAATAAATACGATTGTATTTTTTGTTCGCCTCACCCACGACCAGCAGACGTACCTCTTCACTGGTGTTATTGATAAAGGTGTGACACACGCCGGTGCCCGCCGGGAAACCGACGCTGTCGCCCGGCTCCAGCTTCCATAAATAACCGTTAATCCAGGCTTCAGGATATCCCTCCAGCACATAGATAAACTCTTCCTCATCACTTTCAGCGTGCGGATACGAGGTGCGTCGGCCCGGCGGCAGGCGCTCATGATGAATGCCGAGTCGCCCTAACCCCAGCTTGCGGGCAAGCGGCGCACCTATGGAAAACAGCTCATCGCTGTCGGGATAGGTGGAGTCATCAGCCCCCTCAACTTCACGCCAGTGACGAATACAATCGGGTCTTTTCATGATTATTTTCCAGTATTGCGATGGGTCAGGTATAGCACACCGCGGTGGATCTCGGTGTTTTAAACAGAACATGTTAAAGTAAGGGATTAACCTTGCACGCAAATCGAGGCGCCAAATGGACAAAACCACCACGCAGGAGTTATTGGCTCAAGCTGAAAAACTCTGTGCGCAACGCAACGTACGGCTTACGCCACAACGCCTCGAAGTGCTGCGCCTGATGAGCCTGCAGGAAGGCGCAATCAGCGCTTACGACCTACTTGACCTGTTGCGGGAAACCGAGCCGCAGGCCAAGCCGCCGACCGTGTATCGTGCGCTCGATTTTCTGCTGGAACAAGGGTTTGTGCACAAGGTGGAATCCACCAACAGCTATGTGCTTTGCCATCTATTCGATCAGCCAACTCACAGTTCCGCAATGTTCATTTGCGACCGCTGTGGTGTGGTAAAAGAAGAGTGCGCAGAAGGCGTGGAAGACATCATGCATACGCTGGCAGCAAAAATGGGTTTTGCCCTGCGACATAACGTTATTGAAGCCCATGGACTGTGCCCGGCCTGTGTGGAGGTTGAGTCATGTCGTCACCCTAGCGAATGCCAGCATGACCATACGATTCAGGTGAAGAAGAAAGTTGGGCGTTAAGCGGGTGGGAGAGCGTACATCCTTGTACTCTCAGGAGGGAAGGGTTAATTACCAGCGGTAATCATTACGTTTTTCCCAATCGGTCACTTCTTTCTCCGCCTGATCTTTCGCGTAACCGTAACGCTCCTGGACTTTACCGACCAGTTGGTCACGTTTACCTTCAATGACCGTCATATCATCATCGGTCAGTTTGCCCCATTGCTCTTTCACTTTACCTTTAAACTGCTTCCAGTTACCGCCGACTTCGTCTTTATTCATCATCAAGTCCTCATCGTTAGGTTGTGAATAGCGAGAGTGCCATGTCCAGACACATGCTGTTTTTGCTGGACGTGAGAATAAGTGTAGTCAGGGATTCTGGGTTTTATTTATTATTCGGAATTTTTAACCATCCGCTCAGGCAAACCAGGTTCCATTACGCCAGTGACGCCGCCAGATAAAGGCCAGGGAAAGCCCACGCAGCGCGAGAAAAACGGTTAACGCCAGCCACAAACCATGATTTCCCAGCAACGGTAAAGCCAGTAGCGTTAATGCGAACCCTGCTGCGGCAACGGCCATACTGTTGCGCATTTCTGCAGCCCGTGTCGCGCCAATAAACATACCGTCGAGCAGATAACACCACACCCCCACCAGCGGCAAAACCACCTGCCAGAAAAGATAGCGATCGGCCAACTGTTGGATTTGCGGCAGCGAGGTCAGCAGCGCAACAATCTGCTCGCCAAACAGGGCATAAACCAGCGAAAACAGAATAGCCACAATACCGGACTGTCGACAGGCCGCCCGCCAGACATCAAGCAACTGGCTGCCATCCCTCGCCCCATAGGCCTGACCCGAATGCGCTTCCACAGCATAGGCAAATCCATCCAGCGCGTAGGCGGTAAACGTCAGCAGAGTCATCAGAACGGCGTTAACCGCGATGATATCGCCTCCCAAACGCGCGCCCAGAACCGTAATGGCCCCAAAGCAGAGCTGTAGCAGCAGAGAACGCAGCATGATGTCGCGGTTGAGCGCCAGCAAACGACGGAAGTTGCCACGCCACGCCAGCTTCAACATTGCCAGCGAAATTCCACGCATATGCAGGACTTTGCGTACCATCATCAGGCCAATCAGCAGCGTGGCATATTCGGCAATCACCGTCGCCAACGCCGCCCCCTGCACGTTCATATGCAGGCCCATTACCAGCCATAAATCGAGCACAATGTTGAGAATATTTCCGACAATCAACAGGATAACTG
>NZ_JAHLRC010000085.1:0-14903 GCF_018919545.1 Citrobacter sp. S46_ASV_140 | reverse complement strand
GCCCAATCCGTCATCTAAATTAGCTATACAAAAAAAGGCTGGCAAGTCCGAAATGGCCTGCCAGCCCTGTTTTTATTAGTGCTCTTTGCGCGAGGTCACTATTTTGCGGTCACAACCTGCATTCCGGAGGGCTCATTTTGCAACGCGAGCGTCAGAACCTCCTCAATGCGTTTCACCGGATGGATGTCCAGATCGGCAATTACGTTGTCCGGAATCTCTTCCAGGTCACGTTTGTTTTCGTCTGGAATTAAGACCGTTTTAATACCACCACGGTGTGCCGCCAGCAGTTTTTCTTTCAAACCACCAATAGGCAGAACCTGGCCACGCAGGGTGATCTCGCCGGTCATCGCCACGTCGGCGCGAACCGGGTTACCGGTCAGACAAGAAACCAGCGCGGTACACATGGCAATACCCGCACTTGGACCGTCTTTCGGCGTCGCCCCTTCAGGTACGTGAACGTGGATGTCGCGTTTTTCGTAAAAGTCCGGATTAATGCCCAGTTTTTCCGCGCGCGCGCGCACCACGGTCAGCGCAGCCTGAATGGATTCCTGCATGACTTCACCCAGAGAACCGGTGTAGGTCAGCTTACCTTTACCCGGTACGCAAGCGGTTTCGATGGTCAGCAGATCGCCGCCCACTTCCGTCCATGCCAGACCGGTTACCTGACCAACGCGGTTTTCGTTGTCCGCGCGGCCATAGTCAAAGCGCTGTACGCCCAGGTAGTCGTGCAGGTTGTCACCATTGATCTCAATATGTTTCAGCGACTTGTCGAGCAGCAGCTGTTTCACCGCTTTACGGCACAGTTTGGAAATTTCACGCTCCAGACTACGCACGCCAGCTTCACGGGTGTAATAACGAATAATGCCCACAATGGCGCTATCGTCGACCGTCAGCTCGCCTTTTTTCAGCGCGTTACGCTCAATCTGTTTCGGCAACAGGTGACGTTTAGCAATGTTCAGCTTCTCGTCTTCGGTATACCCGGATAGACGGATCACTTCCATACGATCCAGCAACGGTGCGGGAATATTCATGGAGTTAGAGGTCGCAACGAACATCACGTCGCTGAGATCGTAGTCCACTTCCAGGTAGTGATCGCTGAACGCCACGTTCTGCTCTGGATCCAGCACCTCAAGCAGTGCGGAAGCCGGATCGCCACGCATGTCGGAAGACATTTTGTCGATCTCATCAAGCAGGAACAGCGGGTTTTTAACGCCCACTTTAGCCATTTTCTGGATCAGTTTACCCGGCATCGAACCAATATAGGTCCGGCGGTGACCGCGAATTTCAGCTTCATCACGCACACCACCCAGCGCCATACGGATGTATTTACGTCCGGTTGCTTTAGCGATGGACTGTCCCAGAGAAGTTTTACCTACCCCCGGCGGCCCAACCAGGCACAGGATCGGCCCCTTGATTTTATTCACACGGCTTTGAACCGCGAGATACTCAAGAATACGGTCTTTGACGCGTTCCAGACCGTAATGGTCAGTATCGAGGATTTCCTGAGCCTGACGCAGATCTTTTTTGACCTTGCTACGCGCATTCCACGGCACCTGAACCATCCAGTCGATGTAGCCACGGACTACGGTCGCTTCCGCTGACATCGGAGACATCATTTTCAGCTTCTGCAGTTCTGCTTCCGCTTTCTCTTTTGCCTCTTTCGGCATTTTCGCCGCGTCGATTTTACGCTTCAACGCTTCGTTTTCGTCCGGCGCATCGTCCATCTCGCCGAGCTCTTTCTGAATGGCTTTCATCTGCTCGTTCAGATAGTACTCACGCTGGGATTTTTCCATCTGCTTTTTCACGCGGTTGCGAATGCGTTTCTCAACCTGCAGCAGATCGATTTCAGATTCCATCATCGCCATCAGATATTCCAGACGTTCGTTAACGTCGGACATCTCCAGTACGGACTGCTTGTCAGCAAGCTTCAGCGGCATGTGCGCAGCGATGGTGTCCGCCAGACGTGCAGGATCGTCAATGCTGTTCAGCGACGTCAGCACTTCGGGCGGGATTTTCTTGTTCAGCTTGATATAGCCTTCGAACTGGCTGATAGCGGTACGCACCAGCACTTCCTGTTCGCGCTCATCAATAGCAGGCGAGTCAAGGTACTCCGCTTTCGCAGAGAAGTGCTCGCCGTTGTCAGACAGCGCTGAAATACGCGCGCGCTGTAACCCCTCGACCAGCACTTTTACGGTGCCGTCAGGCAGTTTCAGCATCTGCAAAATAGAGGCCACGGTCCCGACGGTGAAAAGATCGTTTACACCCGGCTCATCCGTTGACGCTTCTTTCTGGGCAACCAGCATGATTTTTTTATCATGGTCCATAGCCGCTTCCAGACAACGGATAGATTTTTCCCGCCCTACAAATAAGGGTATGACCATGTGCGGATAAACCACCACATCGCGCAACGGCAATACGGGGATTTCAATGCGTTCAGAACGCTCAGGATTCATAGAGCTCTCTCTTAGTTTAGTTTCCGCCAGGTAATCAGGTGGTACGACTGTGCTCCACACCACCTTTAACATGTATGTCAGTATATGGGGATGTTTCCCACACATTCAACGCCATGTTTACGGAAAAATAAAAGGGGAGATAAAATCCCCCCTTATTAATTAAATGTCTGTATGAATTGATGAATTATTCGCCAGATGCCTGCTGCGCTTCCGGCTTACCGTAAATCAGCAATGGCTTGCTCTGGCCGCCAATCACCGACTCATCGATCACCACTTTTTCGACGTCTTCCATAGAAGGCAGATCGTACATAGTGTCAAGCAGTGCGGCTTCGACGATAGAACGCAGACCACGAGCACCGGTTTTACGTGCCATCGCTTTTTTGGCGATCGCATCCAGCGCTTCCTCACGGAATTCCAGATCAACACCTTCAAGATTGAACAGCGCCTGGTACTGCTTGGTCAGGGCATTTTTCGGCTCTTTCAGGATCTGGATCAGCGCTTCTTCACTCAGTTCGCTCAGCGTCGCTACAACCGGCAGACGCCCGATGAACTCAGGGATCAGACCAAATTTGATCAGATCTTCCGGCTCCACCTGCGACAGCAGTTCACCTTCACTGGCTTTATCAGACTGCGCTTTTACCGTTGCGCCAAAACCAATGCCGGAGCCCGTTTCAACACGGTTAGCAATGACTTTATCCAGACCGGCAAAGGCACCGCCGCAGATAAACAGGATCTTGGAAGTATCAACCTGCAGGAATTCCTGCTGAGGATGTTTACGCCCCCCCTGCGGTGGAACGGCAGCAACCGTACCTTCGATCAGTTTCAACAGCGCCTGCTGTACGCCTTCGCCGGAAACGTCACGGGTAATGGACGGGTTGTCAGACTTACGAGAAATCTTGTCGATTTCATCGATATAGACGATCCCGCGCTGTGCTTTCTGCACGTCGTAATCGCACTTCTGCAGCAGTTTCTGAATAATATTTTCAACATCTTCACCCACATAACCGGCTTCGGTCAGCGTGGTGGCATCGGCCATAGTGAACGGAACGTCCAGCAGGCGTGCCAGCGTTTCAGCCAGCAGCGTTTTACCGGAACCCGTCGGGCCAATCAGCAGGATGTTACTTTTGCCCAACTCGACGCCATTGCTGGTGTCGCCGTTGCGCAGACGTTTGTAATGGTTGTATACCGCGACCGCCAGCACTTTCTTCGCCTGCTCCTGACCGATAACGTAATCGTCCAGGTGGTTGCGAATTTCATGTGGCGTCGGCAGCGCACTGCGTTCACGGTGCGGTGCTACTTCCTTAATCTCTTCGCGAATGATGTCGTTACATAAATCAACACATTCGTCGCAGATATACACGGATGGTCCGGCAATCAGCTTACGCACTTCATGCTGGCTTTTGCCGCAAAAAGAGCAGTACAACAATTTGCCCGAGCCATCTTTGCGTTTATCTGTCATGGGTCAAAACCTCTTCTTTGTTCTTTGTGCCGCACACGACGACGCAAATGCCATTCTCAGGCGCAAGACGCTAGTCAGCGTTGTGCCGCTCCAGGTAATTATAGCGGTACACCTGCGCGCTGGGCATTAATTACGATGGGTCAAAATCGAGTCGACCAGACCGTACTCTACCGCTTCAGAAGCGGAGAGGAAGCGATCGCGCTCGGTATCACGTTCAATCTGCTCAAGAGATTGACCCGTATGATGCGCCATAAGTTCGTTCATGCGCCCTTTTACCTTCAGGATTTCACGGGCATGAATTTCAATATCCGTTGCCTGGCCCTGGTAACCGCCCAGAGGCTGGTGGATCATGACGCGAGAGTTAGGCAGGCAAAAACGTTTACCTTTCGCCCCAGCAGTCAGCAGGAACGCGCCCATTGAGGCCGCCTGGCCCATACAAATGGTGCTGACGTCCGGCTTAATAAACTGCATGGTGTCATAGATAGACATCCCGGCAGTGATCACTCCACCAGGGGAGTTGATGTACAGGTAGATATCTTTTTCTGGGTTTTCTGCTTCCAGGAACAGCATCTGCGCCACGATCAGGTTAGCCATATGGTCTTCGACCTGGCCGGTCAGAAAAATGACGCGTTCCTTAAGTAGACGAGAATAGATATCAAAAGAGCGCTCACCACGTGAGGTCTGTTCAATGACCATCGGCACCAGCGCCATATGGGGTGCAAAGTTATCTCGTTCGCCGCTGTATGACATTTCCGTCTCCTGGATAAAATTTGAAAAAACCTGCTGTGCTGATTGTAACCTTATGGACGGATTATCAGCTAGTCCCTCAGTAATGGGTACGACATCGCCATAATTCAAGCATAACAATCTTTTGTTGTAACGCTAACACTGAAACGCTGTTTTCGCACTCTTCCCATGCAAAATCCGTGACAAAAAAAAACCCGCCACCAAAAGGTGACGGGCTTGCGTACGAAATTCGTGCTAAATAAGCGACGAATTACGCCTGCTGGTTCATCAGCTCGTTGAAGGAAGTGGCTTTTTCAGTCACTTTCGCTTTCGCCAGAACGGCTTCAACAGCCTGCTCTTCCAGAGCGACGTTACGCATGTTGTCCATCAGCTCTTTATTTTTGCTGTAGAACTCAACAACTTCTTTCGGATCTTCGTAAGCAGAAGCCATCTCTTCGATCAGGCCTTTAACGCGATCTTCGTCAGCTTTCAGCTCGTTGGTACGAATCACTTCGCCCAGCAGCAGACCTACAACTACGCGACGCTTAGCCTGTTCTTCGAACAGTTCACGCGGCAGTTCCAGAGCTTGTTTTTCGTTGCCGCCAAAACGCTGTGCAGCCTGACGACGCAGAACGTCGATTTCGCTGTCGATCAGAGCAGCCGGAACGTCGATGTCATTAGCTTTTACCAGACCTTCGATCGCCTGAGATTTAACGCGGTTACGCACAGCACCTTTCAGCTCGCGTTCCATGTTTTTACGTACTTCAGCGCGCAGACCCGCTACGGAACCATCTTCAACGCCGAAACGTTTGATGAATTCTTCAGTCAGTTCCGGCAGTTCGCGCTCTTCAACTTTCTTCAGGTTGATAACGAACTTAGCGGCTTTACCTTTCAGGTTTTCAGCGTGGTACTCTTCCGGGAAGGTCACATCGATAGTGAACTCTTCGCCAGCTTTGTGGCCTTTAACGCCTTCTTCAAAGCCTGGGATCATACGACCCTGGCCCATCGCCAGTACGAAGTCAGACGCTTTGCCGCCTTCGAACTCTTCGCCGTCTACAGAGCCGGTGAAGTCGATGGTTACACGGTCTTCTGCATCTGCAGCGCCGTCTTTGTCTTTCCAGGTAGCCTGCTGCTTACGCAGGGTGTCCAGCATCACGTCAACGTCAGCGTCGGTGACTTCAACAACCGGTTTTTCAACTTCGATTGCTTCCAGGCCAGTCAGCTCAACTTCCGGGTAAACTTCGAACTCTACCGCGTAAGTAAAATCTTCACCCAGTTTGTATTCGCCCGGAACGTAGTTCGGTGCGCCAGCCGGATTGATTTTTTCTTTGATGATCGCGTCAACGAAGTTGCGGCTCATCAGGTCGCCCAGAACGTCCTGGCGAACAGACGCGCCATAACGCTGAGCAACAACATTCATCGGTACTTTTCCTTTGCGGAAACCGTCAATACGCACTTTCTTCGCTACGTTGACCAGCTCGCTTTTCACAGCGGTCTCGATGCTGTCAGCAGCGATAGTAATCGTTACACGGCGGCCAAGGCCTTGAGTGGTTTCAACTGAAACTTGCATCTTGTTACCTCAAAAAATCACAGTGCTCGGTCAACTCTTCTCCGCAAGCACAGGTTGTTGGCTTCGCGGAACTGGGATGTTCTCATAAGCAATCACATTCCCTGTCGTCAGAATCATCCCGAAGACATTCCGAAAAATAAGACGCGCATTATAGCGGCATCACTTTTATGAGTCGAGAACGGTTATCGCGCGTTGCTGCGGCTTTTTTCACAATTCCCGGCTAATTTTTGTCTGAATACTGTACGACTGCCCCAGAATTCAGACAAAACAAAACGGCCCGCAGGCCGTTTTCACATAATCTGTAGCAACATACTGGAAAAGCGTCGGTTGTTGCAAATCCGTTTTTACGCGATGCTTCCCGCCCCACGACACGGAGGCGATGCAAAAATCGTATCCTGCAACGCTTCCCACTCCTTAATGGTGTAGGTATGCAGGGCAAGTGCATGAACGGTTGTGGAAAGCTCCACCGTTAAGGTGCTGTAAATCATCCGATGACGATTCAGAAAACGCTCACCTGTAAAGCGATCGCTAACCAGCACAACCTTAAAGTGGCTTTCAGAACCTGCCGGGACATTGTGACGATAGCTTTCATCCACAACTTCGAGGAACACGGGTTGGAACGCTGCCCTTAATTTTTCTTCTATTTGCTCACGAATCATCATGAAGTTTTTCCTCCGACAACGCTGAGATGTCACCCATCCCTTTAAATACTAGCCGCTTTTACCGCTTTCATTACACCTTAGCAACAAAAAATTAGCGTTTGTCTGATTTTCTCAGCCAAATGGATGAAGTTCACTAAATCCTCACTTCGATTTATTGCAAAAAGTCCGTTTATGGTCTCCACAAAGACATAAAACTGACAACACAATGAATTTACATGCGTTACCCACTTCCCCTCATCGTTGGCGATGTTATGATGGCGGGAATTTTCTCCAACCATACAATTTAGATTCGCTGAGAGCCCTGGCATGTTTAAAAAAATCCTCGTCCCGTTTGTCGCGCTGTTTATGTTAGCTGGATGCGCAACGCCGCCGACCACTATTGAAGTTTCCCCGAAAATTACCCTGCCACAGCAGGACCCGAGCCTGATGGGTGTGACCGTTAGCATCAATGGTGCCGACCAGCGTCAGGATCAGGCGCTGGCAAAAGTTACCCGTGACAACCAGCTTGTTACCCTGACCGCGTCCCGCGATCTGCGCTTCCTGCTGCAAGAAGTACTGGAAAAACAGATGACCGCACGCGGTTATATGATTGGGCCAAACGGTGCTGTTAACCTGCAAATCATTGTTAGCCAGCTGTATGCAGACGTGTCCCAGGGTAGCGTGCGCTATAACATCGCCACCAAGGCAGACATCGCCATCATTGCGACTGCTGCTAACGGCAACAAGATGACCAAAAACTACCGCGCAAGCTATTCTGTTGAAGGCGCACTGCAGGCCTCTAACAAAAATATCGCTGACGCCGTTAACAGCGTGCTGACCGATACCATCGCTGATATGTCTCAGGACACCAGCGTTCACGATTTCATCAAGCAGAACGCTCGTTAATTTCTGCCCATATGGCCCGGCGTTCGTCGGGCCTATAGAAGCCCATGTCCAGTCATTACTTACGTATTTTTCAGCAGCCACGTTCAGCTATCCTGCTCATACTGGGATTCGCCTCCGGTTTACCGCTCGCACTGACCTCGGGTACGCTTCAGGCATGGATGACGGTCGAGAATATCGATCTTAAAACCATCGGTTTCTTTTCTCTGGTCGGCCAGGCCTACGTGTTTAAGTTCCTCTGGTCTCCGCTAATGGACCGCTACACGCCGCCGTTTTTAGGTCGACGCCGTGGTTGGTTGCTGGCAACTCAGGTGCTGTTACTGATTTCTATCGCCGCGATGGGCTTTCTGGAGCCTGGCACGCAGCTACGCTGGATGGCCGCGCTTGCGGTGGTGATCGCGTTTTGCTCGGCATCGCAGGATATCGTCTTTGACGCATGGAAAACCGACGTGCTACCCGCCGAAGAACGCGGCACCGGCGCGGCTATCAGCGTGCTGGGCTATCGTTTAGGGATGCTGGTTTCCGGTGGGCTGGCTCTGTGGATGGCCGACCGCTGGCTGGGCTGGCAAGGAATGTACTGGCTGATGGCGGCGCTGCTGATACCTTGCATCATTGCTACCCTGCTAGCGCCCGAACCGACTGATGCCATTCCGGTGCCCAAAACGCTGGAGCAAGCGGTTGTGGCACCGCTGCGCGACTTCTTTGGTCGTAACAACGCCTGGCTAATTCTGCTGCTTATCGTTCTATATAAGCTCGGGGATGCCTTTGCCATGAGCCTGACTACAACATTTTTAATCCGCGGCGTCGGATTTGATGCGGGTGAAGTAGGCGTGGTGAATAAAACGCTCGGACTGCTGGCAACCATCGTTGGCGCGCTGTACGGCGGGATCCTGATGCAACGCCTTTCGCTGTTTCGCGCATTGCTGATTTTCGGCATCCTGCAGGGGGCGTCGAATGCGGGCTACTGGTTATTGTCCATCACTGACAAACACATGTTCAGTATGGCCGCCGCCGTCTTCTTTGAAAACCTGTGTGGTGGCATGGGTACGGCAGCGTTTGTCGCCTTATTAATGACGCTGTGCAATAAGTCCTTCTCAGCGACCCAGTTCGCTCTGCTCTCCGCGCTTTCCGCCGTTGGTCGCGTTTACGTTGGCCCGGTAGCAGGTTGGTTTGTTGAAGCGCACGGGTGGCCAACGTTTTATTTGTTCTCTGTGTTTGCCGCTATCCCCGGCCTCATACTGCTGCTGGTTTGTCGTCAGACTCTGGAACATAGCTGGCAAAATGAGAGCTTCATTCCGCGCACGGAATTTCGTGGCGCGTACAGCCTGGCATTAATGACGTTGGTTGCGGGCTGCTGTCTGCTGGTGGTTTGGCTGCTGCTGTTAACCATGAACGCACTGGATTACACCCACTTCTCCTTCCTGCCGGAACTGCTGGAAATCTCGGTGGTGGTCGCGGTCTGCGGGGTCGTTTTTGGTGGATTGCTGGATTATCTGGCACTGCGCAAAACCCGCCTGGCGTAAAAATCCACATTAATATCGCCGTTGTAATCACCCTGCGTAATTATAACGGCTAAATAAACAACAATTACTAAAAATATTATTTGTTATTTTGTGCGCCAAAGAATTTGGAAATTATTGACGCCTTTTATATATACTATTTCCCTTACTCGATTCAGCCACTACAGATTTATTTTTTGTTCTTCAATTGTCTTTTTATTGATAATCAATTGTTAAACAATTGTTTTATTTTCGTATTGGTTATACCAATTGCCCTCAGCACGTCTCCCGCTTGCCCGCTTTCGTTATAACGTGATGTTGCAACAGGTTCTTAAAGTCAAAACGACATATATTGCAACATATGTGACATGCCCGGCAGAACCCAGTAACACAGATCCAAGGATGTTTACAGTAATGTAACCTTCCCGTAAAATGCCCTCACACTTTAAACGCCACCCGGTCCCGTGGAATTGAGGTCGTTAAATGAGACTCAGGAAATACAATAAAAGTTTGGGATGGTTGTCATTAATTGCAGGCACTGCATTACTCAGTGGCTGTAATTCTGCGCTGCTTGACCCTAAAGGACAGATTGGACTGGAACAACGTTCTCTGATACTGACGGCATTTGGCCTGATGTTGATTGTCGTTATTCCTGCCATCTTGATGGCTGTTGGTTTCGCCTGGAAGTATCGTGCAAGCAATAAGGATGCGAAGTACAGCCCGAACTGGTCACACTCCAATAAAGTGGAAGCTGTGGTCTGGACGGTGCCGATCTTAATCATCATTTTCCTTGCCGTACTGACCTGGAAAACCACTCACGCTCTTGAGCCAAGCAAACCGCTGGCGCATGACGAGAAGCCCATTACCATTGAAGTGGTTTCCATGGACTGGAAATGGTTCTTCATCTATCCGGAACAAGGTATCGCTACCGTGAATGAAATCGCCTTCCCGGCGAATACTCCGGTTGAGTTCAAAGTGACGTCCAACTCCGTGATGAACTCCTTCTTTATCCCGCGTCTGGGTAGCCAGATTTATGCCATGGCCGGTATGCAGACTCGACTGCATCTGATCGCCAACGAAGTCGGTACTTATGATGGTATCTCCGCAAGCTATAGCGGACCAGGCTTCTCCGGTATGAAGTTCAAGGCTATCGCAACAAAGGACCGCGCCGAATTCGACCAATGGGTTGCTAAAGCTAAACAGTCCACGAACACCATGAGCGACATGGCTGCGTTCGAAAAAGTGGCTGTGCCAAGCGAATACAACCAGGTGGAATACTTCTCCAACGTGAAACCAGATTTGTTTAAAGACGTTATTAACAAATTTATGGCTCACGGTAAGAGCATGGACATGACCCAACCCGAAGGTGAGCACAGCGCACACGAAGGAATGGAAGGCATGGACATGAGCCACGCGGAATCCGCTCACTAAGGGGCCGAGGAAGAATACGATGTTCGGAAAATTGACGCTGGATGCAGTGCCGTTCCATGAACCAATTGTCATGGTTACGATCGCTGCCATTATCATCGGTGGTGCGGCCTTACTGGGCCTAATCACTTACTTCGGTAAGTGGACCTACCTGTGGAAAGAGTGGCTAACTTCGGTTGACCACAAACGCCTTGGCATTATGTATGTCATTGTCGCAATCGTCATGTTGATTCGTGGCTTTGCCGACGCCATCATGATGCGTAGTCAGCAAGCGCTGGCTTCTGCAGGTGAAGCGGGCTTCCTGCCACCTCACCACTACGACCAGATCTTCACGGCTCACGGCGTGATTATGATCTTCTTCGTGGCAATGCCATTTGTTATCGGTCTGATGAACCTGGTGGTTCCGCTGCAGATCGGCGCACGTGACGTTGCATTCCCGTTCCTGAACAACCTGAGCTTCTGGTTCACCGTTGTCGGCGTAATCCTGGTTAACCTGTCTCTGGGCGTGGGTGAATTCGCACAGACCGGTTGGCTGGCGTACCCGCCACTCTCGGGAATAGAGTACAGTCCAAGCGTCGGGGTCGATTATTGGATATGGGCAGTCCAGTTGTCCGGTATTGGTACAACCCTAACCGGGATCAACTTCTTTGTGACCATCATTAAGATGCGTGCGCCAGGAATGACTATGTTCAAGATGCCGGTATTTAGCTGGGCATCGCTGTGTGCGAACATCCTGATTATCGCGTCTTTCCCAATCCTGACGGTTACCGTCGCGTTGCTGACCCTGGATCGCTATCTGGGCACCCATTTCTTTACCAACGATATGGGCGGCAACATGATGATGTACATCAACCTGATTTGGGCCTGGGGCCATCCGGAAGTGTACATTCTGGTTCTGCCGGTCTTCGGTGTGTTCTCCGAAATCGCTGCAACCTTCTCACGTAAACGTCTGTTTGGTTACACCTCACTGGTGTGGGCAACCGTCTGTATCACCGTGCTGTCGTTCGTTGTTTGGCTGCACCACTTCTTCACCATGGGTGCAGGCGCTAACGTTAACGCCTTCTTCGGTATTACCACCATGATTATCGCCATCCCGACCGGGGTGAAGATCTTCAACTGGCTGTTCACCATGTACCAGGGTCGTATCGTATTCCACTCAGCGATGCTGTGGACGATTGGCTTTATCGTTACCTTCTCAGTCGGCGGCATGACCGGCGTACTGCTGGCGGTTCCGGGTGCGGACTTCGTGCTGCACAACAGTCTGTTCCTGATTGCGCACTTCCATAACGTTATCATCGGCGGCGTCGTATTTGGATGCTTCGCAGGTATGACCTACTGGTGGCCAAAAGCGTTTGGCTTCACGCTGAACGAAACCTGGGGTAAACGCGCATTCTGGTTCTGGATCATCGGCTTCTTCGTGGCGTTTATGCCGCTGTATGTGCTGGGCTTTATGGGGATGACCCGTCGCCTCAGCCAGCAGATTGACCCGCAGTTCCATCCGATGCTGGTCGTTGCCGCCTGCGGTGCCGCGCTGATTGCATTGGGTATCCTGTGCCAGCTGATTCAGATCTTCGTTTCTATTCGCGACCGCGAGCAGAACCGCGACCTGACCGGTGACCCATGGGGTGGTCGTACGCTGGAGTGGGCAACCTCTTCCCCGCCTCCGTTCTACAACTTTGCCGTTGTGCCGCACGTTCATGAGCGTGATGCCTTCTGGGAAATGAAAGAAAAAGGTGAAGCGTACAAGCAGCCTGCGCACTATGAAGAAATTCATATGCCGAAAAACAGCGGTGCCGGTATCGTCATTACCGCTTTCGCAACACTGTTTGGTTTCGCCATGATCTGGCATATCTGGTGGCTGGCGATTGCAAGCTTCGCAGGCATGATCATCAGCTGGATTGTGAAAAGCTTTGATGAAGACGTGGATTACTACGTGCCGGTCCCGGAAGTCGAAAAACTGGAAAACCAGCATTTCGATGAGATTACTAAGGCAGGGCTGAAAAATGGCAACTGATACTTTAACGCACGCGACTGCCCACGCGCACGAACACGGGCACCACGATGCAGGCCAGACCAAGATCTTCGGATTCTGGGTCTACCTGATGAGCGACTGCATTCTGTTCTCTATTTTGTTTGCAACCTATGCCGTTCTGGTGAACGGCACCGCAGGTGGCCCAACAGGTAAGGACATTTTTGAACTGCCGTTCGTTCTGGTTGAAACATTCCTGCTGTTATTCAGCTCTATTACTTACGGCATGGCGGCGATCGCCATGTACAAGAACAACAAGAGCCAGGTTATCTCCTGGCTGGCGTTGACCTTCTTGTTCGGTGCCGGATTCATCGGGATGGAACTCTATGAATTCCATCACCTGATTGTTAACGGTATGGGTCCGGATCGCAGCGGCTTCCTGTCTGCGTTCTTCGCGCTGGTCGGCACGCACGGTCTGCACGTCACCTCCGGTCTTATCTGGATGGCGGTGCTGATGGTGCAAGTTGCTCGTCGCGGCCTGACCAGTACTAACCGTACCCGCATCATGTGCCTGAGCCTGTTCTGGCACTTCCTGGATGTGGTGTGGATCTGTGTGTTCACTGTTGTTTATCTGATGGGGGCGATGTAATGAGTCATTCTAACGAGAGCGGCGGCGCATCCCATGGCAGCGTAAAAACCTACATGACAGGTTTTATCCTGTCGATAATCCTGACGGTTATTCCGTTCTGGATGGTCATGACAGGTTCTGCCTCTCCTGCCGTCATTCTGGGAACTATTCTGGCAATGGCAGTGGTACAGATTCTGGTGCACCTGGTGTGCTTCCTGCACATGAATAGCAAATCTGATGAAGGTTGGAACATGACAGCCTTTGTCTTTACTGTGCTAATCATCGCCATCCTGGTTGTGGGCTCCATCTGGATTATGTGGAACCTTAACTACAACATGATGATGCACTAAGAGCGGCGATTATGATGTTTAAGCAATACCTGCAAGTAACAAAACCAGGCATCATCTTTGGCAACCTGATCTCGGTGATTGGGGGATTCCTGCTGGCCTCGAAAGGCAGCATTGATTATCCCCTGTTTATCTACACGTTGGTTGGGGTGTCACTGGTTGTGGCGTCGGGTTGTGTATTTAACAACTACATCGACAGGGATATCGACAGGAAGATGGAGAGGACCAAAAACCGCGTGCTGGTTAAAGGTCTGATTTCCCCTGCGGTCTCGCTGGTATACGCCACCCTGCTGGGTATTGCTGGCTTTATGCTGCTGTGGTTTGGCGCGAACCCTCTGGCCTGCTGGTTGGGGGTAATGGGCTTCGTGGTCTATGTGGGCGTCTATAGCCTGTACATGAAGCGCCATTCCGTTTATGGCACGCTGATTGGCTCACTCTCCGGCGCTGCGCCGCCGGTGATTGGCTACTGCGCCGTAACCGGTGAGTTCGATAGCGGCGCGCTGATTCTGCTGGCTATTTTCAGCCTGTGGCAGATGCCGCACTCTTACGCGATTGCGATTTTCCGCTTTAAGGATTATCAGGCAGCCAACATCCCGGTACTGCCGGTGGTGAAAGGTATTTCGGTCGCGAAGAACCATATCACGCTGTACATCGTGGCGTTTGCTATCGCCACGCTGATGCTCACCCTGGGCGGCTATGCTGGTTATAAATACCTGATTGTTGCTGCGGCGGTGAGCGTCTGGTGGTTGGGCATGGCGCTGCGCGGTTATAAAGTGGAAGATGACAGGGTCTGGGCGCGCAAGCTGTTCGGTTTCTCCATCATCGCCATTACCGCGCTTTCCGTGATGATGTCCGTTGACTTTATGGTGCCAAACTCGCAGAACCTGCTGACTTACGTCTGGTAACGATCTGCTGATACGAAAAGGGTGCCTCCGGCACCCTTTTTTATTGGCAGGGATGTTATTCAGTCATAAAGCCATTTCCCCGCCTTTGCTGACTCTATAATCATCTCTACTGTCAAAGGCTTTAATTCAATTTCAGGAGGATCTTTTTTCCAGAAAGGGTATTCTTGTTCAATATAATTCCTTCCATCAAAGTTCGAATATTCAATATCAAAATGCTCAAATAAATCAGCTAAAAAATCATATGCATCTTCCGGAATAAACTGAAAATCATCCTCCAGGGTCCATTCTTTCGTGACCTGCTTAAGACCAGGCCTAAACCAACGTTCCCTGATTGGGTAATTCTTCATGATGTACTCAATAACTTCAGCTTCATAA
>NZ_JAHLRC010000084.1:0-14975 GCF_018919545.1 Citrobacter sp. S46_ASV_140 | reverse complement strand
GGGTTAAAGGATCGGTTGGATCCTTCGCTAGTTGACTTTGCCCTAGATTATATTGGGTTCTCAGAGAACGTATTAGCATTCGAAACGCTATGTGATCACATCGCTGATTATGATGTTGTGATTAGCAAAGATGAATATACACAAGTGCTTAAAATAGCTAATGATCTTGGACTAGAAATAGATAGTAGATATACATATATCAATCCAGAGAAATAACATCCTGATAGCTATGACTAATCCCTGCCTCAGGCCGGGATCTTCTTCTTAACCGTCAGCCCTTAACCGGCTCGATTACCAGTCGTCTCTGTTCCACGCTGACAATGACCGGCGTGTCGGTGCTGAATCCCACTTCTGCCAGCCAGTTACCGTTCAGGCGCAGGCTGGGGCTGCGGGAAAACCAGGTGGCAGTGTAGTTGTGGTGGTAAAAATGCCGGATACTGACATAGCCGATCTTCATCCGCCGCTGTGCTTTGGAAAAAGATCTTTGGCGTAGAATCGCGTTTACAGGCTCTTTAACAGCGATGGGGAAAGAGAAAACGGGGGAGCAAAACCGCGTATCGGGATGTTGCATCCGGTTCCGTGAAATGCATAGGGAAAAAGTGGTTATAACATGCTGATGCTACAGGGAAAAAACGGGTTCATCGTCGCAACCTGCGTCGGAAAGAGTTGTTGTTGAGAATAATTTACTCGGTGGTAGTGAAGATGCTCAGGCTGCATGGATACGTCAACATGGGATCGATATGGCGAGCTGTTCTGATAATCCTGATGGAGCCGCATGCCAGAAGGCTAAAAATGAACGGGATGCGGTAGGACTTGCTCTGGCAACAGGTACAGTGGCTCTGCTTCCTGGTGGTGCTCAGGCTATGTGGGGACTGGGAGCAAGTGCGAATGCCGGTATCAGTTATCTGGCTGATGGTACTATAGACCCTGCAAACGCAGCCATTGCTGGTTGGGTGAATGTATTCAGTATGGGGAATTGCCTGGCAGGTACAGTCGGCTGGAATGCCGCAGGTGGTGCGCTGGGTAACTGGATTGACAATAAAGACCCGCTGTCGGGTGCGCTAATCAATGGGGCCGGTTCGGGTATTGGCTATGGCATCGGTAAAGGGGTCTCATGGGGCGTTAATTCTGGTGTTAACTGGTGGAAAGGTGGTTGGGATCCTAAGTTTAATCCTGCTCTGAGACAGTTTACTGAAGTGAAAGGAGAGCTTGGGCTTTCAAAAGAAATGACACCTAGCTATTTTCCAGGTATAGCTGGCGATATCGGTGGTAGCGTGGGATCTGAACTTAGCGGGAAGTATATAGAGCAGAAATCCTCTCAGGAGGATCGCAAAAAATGAGAAAGCAAAATAAGTTTCTGCACCTGCCTCTTTTTATCGCATTAAGTATTGTGTATTTGAAATTAATGGAAAAGTTAAGGCTGAATTTGACTATGGGCATGTTTCGCTTTGCTAGGTTTGAGGTTGCGGTTTTGCCCTAAATCATATGGACTCCAATGTCGATGAGTGCAAAAATGCATGTCAGGGAAAAACGCCATCAGCGCCCAAGTACATTAGTAAAAACGGTCCATAACCTACTGAACTAATAAGGAAAACTTACTCGCGATCTCAATAACCGTGTCGGAACGAATTGTTGTTGAGAATAACTCAATGTCTGAGCTTGTGCCGCCTCGCGTACAGCAGGATGCATCTCTGGCATTTGATCCGAATCAGCAAGGAAAGAGCGCAGCAGAGGTCGGTGATGCAATAGATGCTTCGCATATGGGGCCTTCATGGGGAACAGAGTCAAGGTGAAACCATATGCTAAAGGTGAAGTAGCCGGAGGTGCAGGTGCCGGTTATTATTTTGATACAAGTATAGATCCATCCCAGTTTTCAGCTAATCGTGGAGAAACCTTAGCTATTGGTGGGCGTATCTCTGGGCAAATAGGGATACAGTTTGGACCATATTTCTCCGGATCTATTAATTCCGAAAGAAATAGTTCCGCAGGCTTTGGGCTCGGGATCGTTTCTAGCGAAATATCTTATGGAAAAGATGGTGTTGGTTTTAGTTTCGGAGTAGGGCCGGCTTGGGGGTGGAGCGGAATATCAACCAATGTTGCCGGTAAAAAAGTGGATATCAACGGTTCCTCTGGAACTGAATTCTTTCATCATGACTTCTACCAGGGTAAAGCAAAATGAGCCCCGATATCATCACGATCGCGCTATCACTAGCAATTTTTTTCATATCATTCTTTCACTATGCTAGAAGCAATATGCTGCCCCTAAATTCTCCAATAGGCATGAATGAATATTTTAGTGGCATATTTTTCCTTAGAAGGAAGTCCTTTAGTTTATTTATGGGGAGGATAGCGTTGCTTGTTGGTTTCCCATTATCATATGCTCTCAAATTCATCATTGATGGTCAGGGAGTAGCTTACTTTCCACTGATTGTGATAACTTGGTTTCTAGCGTTGTATTTTTACAAATATGCTGGCCATTTCAAGGGTGCAGTTGATGGTCGGAAGGGTTTTTTTAGCATACTATTAGCAGGAAAAACCTATGGATTTGCTGGGGCTTTGTTATGGTTTCTCAGAGCTTTATATATTGCATCAGTAATGTATGTATTATTATTTAGATAGGCTTATCACTAATGTTGAGAATAACTATCTTAGCTGGGATGAAACACAGGCTTTCGATAAAGAAATGACAGCCTGTCGTGAACCCGGGGGGGACTGTGGTGATATCCAGAATAAATATGCTGTAATGAGTGCTGACAATCGACAGAAATTGCATATTGATGTCGCTGCGGATCCTCTCACGGCGCTGTCCGGGGAAGATAAATGGAATATTGAGGGTGGACTCAGCGCAGCGGGCAGACCTGGCTGGTTATATGGTTCGCTGGAAAACCAGGATGTGAGGGATTACGTCACTGACGGTAACAGCTATGACCTGAACTATCTGAACAGCAATACGCCACAAAGTGATAGGGCACTGGCCTTCTTCGGAGAGTCAGAAAATTACTGGGGTACTGTTGCCGGAGCAGGTTCATTGTTAACGTCATCAGCCACGCTGGGTGAAAAAGTTGTCAGCGCCGGGTTGAGTTATGGCGCGAACGGCGCTGTTCAGATTGCAACTGGTAATTCAGGAGATAAATTTGATTATCTCAGTTTCATAATGTCAGGCTTAACAGGGGTAGGTACACCGCCATCCTGGAGGGGGAGTGGCGGCGAGGATAAATGCTCGATGGCGCTTCGCTTAGCAGGCTAGCAGGGGAATCATTATTTTTTGCTGTTTAATCACCAGAATATCCCCTAAATCATTTAATGCTCCGGGAAAAGACTTTAACTACTTTCCTTCGTTACTACACTATTTAACCTGTGGCTGTTATACCGAGCTGAATAAAAACACAGTCATTTAAATAAGGGCTGATTTATTAAATACGAAGCGGATCCAGAAAATAGTGTTGATATATGCAACGTATTGCAGCCAATAAAACATATCGCGAACCATGAAATAAGAATGCTATCATTCACACCAGACGCGGCAGGCAACTGCTGGCACACGCATTTACCCCGGAGCACCCGATGAACAACGAAATTCCGCTAAAATTTTATGATATCGCCGACGAATACGCGACTGAAGCTGCAAAGCCGGTGAGCGATACAGAACGCGACGCACTGGCACTCTACTTCCAGCAGTTGATCACTCGTTTGATGAACAATGAAGAGATCAGCGAAGAAGCGCAGCAGGAGATGGCAACCGAGGCTGGAGTCGACGCACAGCGTATCGATGATATCGCGGAGTTCCTCAATCGTTGGGGTAACGAGTAGCCAAAGACATGGCCTGTGTTTTACACTGCGCGCAAATTGAGTAGGTATACTCTACAAGTAATAGGTTTAATCAGGCGGAAACAGCAATGAACGGAACAATCACAACGTGGTTTAAAGATAAAGGCTTTGGATTTATCAAAGATGAAAACGGCGACAACCGCTATTTTCATGTGATTAAGGTTGCTAATCCTGAGCTGATCAAGAAAGACGCGGCGGTGACCTTTGAGCCTACCACCAACAACAAAGGCTTATCTGCCTACGCGGTAAAAGTCATACCCGACAGCAAATACATCTATATCGCCGGCGAGCGTCTGAAGCTCACGGCGATCAAGTCTTACCTGGTCTACAGCGAAGAAGTCCCTGCTGAGACTCGTATCGACAAAGAAAATGCGGTGCTGTCCGTTGGTGTGCTGATGAACAGCATCCGACCGAAATCAGACGTGAAGCCTGGTGAAATGCGCACGCTGAAAAAGCTGGCCATCACCACCTTCCAGGGCACGACGCTGATCTTCTCGGAAGATGAAATCGATATCGACGAGACGGTGAAACTGCTTAAGGTCTGAAGCCCTTCAGAGTGAATGAAAACCGAAATCCAGCTCTTTTCAGAAGCGGGGTTTCGGTTTTTTTATGCGTATTTTTGTCAGAAGGGAATATCCATTTGAGCCAAATAGCAAATTCCATTCTGTTTTTTTATTTTGATGAGGCACCTGGAATTACCACGTCATCCATCAGTATGTAACGTGCTTCCTGGCGCGTGTATTGATCGATTAACGGCACAAGTCGCCGGAAATGCTCACTGGCACAATGTTCATCGAGAGCCGCGTGGTTTGGCCATTCTTCGATAAAAATAAAATGCCCCGGATCTTTTTCATCAATATAGAGGTCATAAGCAATGCATTGCGGTTCTTTCTTCGTTGCCGATATTAGCTCACGGTACCAAGGGAGAACGGTTTCAATATACTCAGGTTTGATGAAATCTTCGGCAATGACCTTTAACATGCAGCCTCCTGGCAGAAAACGAATGCACACTATGTGATGAAGATATATTTAGGGCAAGACGCCACAGTGTTATATCGGTCGGTGAGTGAGTTATCTCAGCTATTAATCCGATGATCCGCTTAACTGTGATCCATCTCACCTCCCGGCAACCAAAATCTCCTGCGACTCAACGCCGTCCTCTATCTGTTTCGCCACCTTTTGTAAGGCCGGAAGATGTTTTTCCGCGGCCTGTTCGATGGTCATGGCGCTGGCCATATACACCAGATTCAGGCAGCCGATCACCCGCTGTTCACTGCGAATGGGGACGGCGATGGAGGCGATTTTCTCCTCCTGATCCCAACCGCGAAAGTTCTGGCCAAAACCGTCTTTTCGCGCACGGCTCAAAATGGCGTCGAGCTTCAGCGGTTCGCGCGCCAACTGGAACTCATCTCCTGGTCGTGAAGCCAGCATTTCAATCAGTTCCTGACGTTCATTCTCCGGGCTAAATGCCAGCCAGGTCAGGCCGGATGCGGTTTTCAGCAGCGGCAAACGACGCCCGACCATCGCCCGGTGAAACGACAGGCGGCTGAAGCGATGGGTGGTTTCACGCACCACCATCGCGTCCACATCCAGCGTGGAAACGTCGGTCGGCCAGATGACCTCCCGCAGCAAATCTCCCAACAGCGGGGCGGCGAGCGCAGAAATCCACTGCTCGTCACGAAATCCCTCACTGAGCTGACGGACCTTAATGGTTAAGCGAAAGCTGTCATCGGACAGACTGCGCCGGACGTAACCCTCATCCTGCAGGGTTTCCAGTAGTCGCCTGACCGTGGTGCGGTGCAGGCCGCTCAGCTCTGCCAGCAGGCCAACGCTGGCCCCGCCGTCGAGACGATTTAACATATTTAATAACATTAGTCCGCGCGTTAACCCGCGCACGGTTTTGTATTCGGTACTGTCGTCACTTTTCATATTTATTGACAAATCTACAGTTAAAACAACGTTGTGCACTTAGTGCACATCCAGGCATGTTTTGATTGTAGCGCAAAAACTCACTTCTATACTGACGGCACAATAAAAAATTATTCACATTATTTTAACAAAAGACGATTGCGCCTCACCAGGGTCTGCAATTGCATTTTGTCCGAGTAGTGAGGTTCTGAAATGACAACAATAAATCCAGATATCCAACCCGCTGTGCAGCACACCGTGCAGGTAGCGATTGCCGGAGCCGGTCCGGTAGGGCTGATGATGGCGAACTATCTTGGCCAGATGGGCATTGAGGTGTTGGTGGTGGAGAAGCTCGATACCCTTATCGACTATCCTCGCGCCATCGGCATTGACGATGAAGCGCTGCGCACCATGCAGTCCGTCGGTCTGGTCGAAAATGTTCTGCCGCACACCACGCCGTGGCATGCGATGCGCTTTCTCACCCCGAAAGGGCGCTGTTTTGCTGATATCCAGCCGATGACCGACGAATTTGGCTGGTCGCGCCGCAACGCGTTTATTCAGCCGCAGGTGGACGCGGTGATGCTGGAAGGGCTGTCGCGTTTTCCCAACGTGCGCTGCCTGTTCTCCCGAGAACTGGAAGCCTTCAGCCAGCAAAATGGTGAAGTGACGTTGAACCTGAAAGCGCCGGATGGCCAGCGTGAAACGGTGAAAGCTCAGTGGCTGGTGGCCTGCGACGGTGGGGCCAGCAACGTCAGACGTTCGCTGAATGTGCCATTTGAAGGCAAAACCGCGCCGAATCAGTGGATTGTGGTGGATATCGCAAACGATCCGCTCAGCACGCCGCATGTGTATCTGTGCTGCGATCCGGTGCGCCCGTATGTCTCCGCCGCGCTGCCGCACGCGGTGCGCCGCTTTGAATTTATGGTGATGCCGGGGGAAACCGAAGCGCAGCTCAGCGAACCGCAGAATATGCGCCAGCTTTTGAGCAAAGTGCTGCCGAACCCGGACAACGTCGAGCTGATCCGCCAGCGCGTATATACCCATAACGCACGTCTGGCCGAACGTTTTCGCATTGACCGCGTGCTGCTGGCGGGCGATGCGGCGCACATTATGCCGGTCTGGCAAGGGCAGGGGTACAACAGCGGCATGCGCGATGCCTTCAATCTGGCGTGGAAACTGGCGCTGGTGATTGAGGGTAAAGCCGGTGATGCGCTGTTGGATACCTACCAGCAGGAGCGCCGCGACCACGCCAAAGCGATGATCGATCTCTCGGTGACCGCAGGCAACGTACTTGCGCCGCCGAAACGCTGGCACGGCGCGGTGCGCGACGGGGTTTCCTGGCTGCTGAACTACATTCCGCCGGTCAAACGCTACTTCCTTGAAATGCGCTTTAAGCCGATGCCGCAGTACCACGCTGGGGCGCTGGTGCGTGAAGGCGACGCGAAAACCTCTCCCGTTGGCAAGATGTTTATCCAGCCGAAGGTAACGCTGGAATCAGGTGAAGTGACGCTGCTCGACAACGTCATCGGACCGAATTTCGCGGTGATCGGTTGGGGCTGTAACCCGCTGTGGGGCATGAGCGAGGCGCAGATCCAACAGTGGCAGGCGCTGGGGGCGCAGTTTATCCAGGTGGTGCCGGATACACAGATACAAACCGATCAGGATAACCACGACGGCGTTGCCCGCATTGGCGATACGCAAAACCGCCTGCGCGCGTGGTTTGCTCAGCACAACGCCGCGCTGGTGGTGATACGCCCGGACCGCTTTGTAGCCGCCATCGCCATTCCGCAAACCCTGGGCAGTACCCTGAATAAACTGGCGTCGGTGATGACGCTCACCCGCGTTAATGCCCACATTCCCGCTGAAAAGGTGGCCTGATATGCACGCTTATCTTCACTGTCTTTCCCACTCGCCGCTGGTGGGTTACGTCGACCCGGCGCAGGCCGTGCTCGACGAGGTTAACGGTGTGATCGCCAGCGCCCGGGCACGTATTGCGGCGTTCGACCCTGAACTGGTGGTGCTGTTTGCCCCCGATCACTACAACGGATTTTTCTACGACGTGATGCCGCCGTTCTGTTTAGGCGTAGGCGCTACGGCGATCGGCGATTTCGGCAGCGCGGCGGGGGAACTGCCGGTGCCGACAGATCTCGCTGAAGCCTGCGCCCACGCGGTAATGAAAAGCGGCATCGATCTCGCCGTGTCCTACAACATGCAGGTCGATCACGGCTTCGCGCAGCCGCTGGAGTTTTTGCTCGGTGGTCTGGATAACGTGCCGGTGCTGCCAGTGTTTATTAACGGCGTCGCCACGCCGCTGCCGGGCTTTCAGCGTACCCGCATGCTCGGTGAAGCGATTGGCCGATTCGCCAGCTCGCTGAATCAGCGTGTGCTGTTTTTAGGCTCCGGCGGCCTGTCGCATCAGCCGCCGGTCCCGGAGCTGGCGAAGGCTGATGCCCATATGCGCGACCGCCTGCTCGGCAGCGGCAAACAACTGCCTGAAAACGAGCGCGAGCTGCGCCAGCAGCGGGTGATCAGCGCCGCCGAGAAGTTTGTCGCCGATCAACACACGCTGCATCCGCTTAATCCTGTCTGGGATAACCGCTTTATGACGCTGCTTGAACAGGGGCGTTTGCAGGAGCTGGACGCGGTCAGTAACGAAGAACTGTCCGCGATGGCGGGCAAATCAACGCACGAAGTTAAAACCTGGGTTGCTGCCTTCGCCGCTATTTCTGCCTTTGGCAACTGGCGCAGCGAAGGCCGTTATTACCGCCCGATCCCAGAGTGGATCGCTGGATTCGGCTCCCTGAGCGCCACCACACAGAACTGAAACAGAACTGAATATGCAGGAGAACATCATGACTTACCAACCGCAAACCGAAGCCGCAACCAGTCGTTTTCTGCAGGTGCAGGAAGCAGGCGAAACGCTGCGCGTGCATTTCAATGACTGTGGGCAGGGCGAAGAGACCGTCGTGCTGTTGCATGGGTCTGGTCCGGGTGCGACGGGCTGGGCGAACTTCAGCCGCAATATCGATCCGCTGGTGGAGGCTGGATACCGGGTGATCCTGCTGGATTGTCCTGGCTGGGGCAAAAGCGATGGCATCGTTAACCGCGGTTCGCGATCCGATCTTAATGCTCGCATCCTGAAAAGCGTGGTCGATCAGTTGGATATTCAGAAAATCCATCTGCTGGGCAACTCGATGGGGGGCCACAGTGCCGTGGCGTTCACCCTGAGCTGGCCGGAGCGTGTGGGCAAGCTGGTGCTGATGGGCGGCGGGACGGGGGGCATGAGCCTGTTTACCCCGATGCCGACCGAAGGCATCAAGCGCCTGAATCAGCTGTACCGCGAACCGACCATCGAGAACCTGAAGCTGATGATGGAGATCTTTGTCTTCGACACCAGCGACTTGACCGAGGCGCTGTTTGAGGCGCGTCTGAATAACATGCTGTCGCGTCGCGATCACCTGGAAAACTTTGTCCACAGCCTTGAAGCCAACCCGAAACAGTTTCCGGATTTCAGCCCGCGCCTGGGGGAAATCAAAGCCCAGACCCTGATTGTCTGGGGACGCAACGACCGCTTCGTGCCGATGGACGCCGGCCTGCGCCTGCTCTCCGGGATTGCCGGGTCTGAGCTGCACATCTACCGCGACTGCGGGCACTGGGCACAGTGGGAACATGCGGATGCTTTTAACCAGCTGGTGCTGAACTTCCTCGCACGCCCTTAAGGAACGGACATGACGAATCTTAATCTTGAGCAGTTAGCCGCCGATTTACGTCAGGCTGAGGAAAAAGGGGACGCTATCGCCCCGTTGCGTGAACTGATCGGCGTGGATAACGCCGAAGCGGCCTACGCCATTCAGCGTATCAATGTGCAGTATGACGTGGCGCGAGGGCGTCGCGTCGTCGGGCGCAAAGTGGGGCTGACACACCCGAAAGTGCAACAGCAGCTGGGCGTCGATCAGCCGGACTTCGGCACGCTGTTCGCCGACATGTGCTACGGCGACAACGACACCATTGCGTTTGCCCGCGTGCTACAACCGCGTATTGAAGCGGAGATTGCGCTGGTGCTGAACCGCGATCTGCCCAATGCCGATACCACCTTTGACGAGCTGTACAACGCCATCGAGTGGGTGCTACCCGCGCTGGAAGTGGTCGGCAGCCGTATTCGCGACTGGTCGATCAAGTTTGTTGATACCGTGGCGGATAACGCCTCCTGTGGCGTGTATGTGGTCGGCGGTCCGGCACAACGTCCGGCAGGATTAGATCTGAAAAACTGCGCGATGAAAATGACGCGCAATAACGAAGAGGTTTCCAGCGGGCGCGGTAGCGAATGTCTGGGACATCCGATCAACGCCGCCGTGTGGCTGGCGCGCAAAATGGCCAGCCTCGGCGAGCCGCTGCGTGCCGGGGACATTATTCTCACCGGGGCGTTAGGCCCGATGGTGGCGGTGAATGCGGGCGATCGTTTCGAAGCCCATATCGACGGTATTGGTTCAGTTGCCGCCACCTTTTCAGCGGCGGTTACAAAAGGAAGTCAGTCATGAGTAAGCGTAAAGTCGCCATTATCGGCTCTGGCAACATCGGCACCGATTTGATGATTAAAATTCTGCGTCACGGCGTACGTCTGGAGATGGCGGTGATGGTGGGGATTGATCCGCAATCCGACGGTCTGGCACGCGCCCGGCGTATGGGCGTTGCCACCACCCATGAAGGGGTGACGGGGCTTCTTGCGATGCCAGAATTCGCCGACATCGACATCGTGTTTGATGCCACCAGTGCGGGCGCGCACGTGAAAAATGACGCCGTGCTGCGCGCCGTAAAACCGGGGATCCGTCTGATCGACCTGACGCCCGCAGCGATCGGCCCGTACTGCGTCCCGGTGGTGAATCTGGAGACCAACGTTAACCAGCAGAACGTCAATATGGTGACCTGCGGCGGACAGGCGACCATCCCGATGGTGGCGGCGGTTTCTCGCGTGGCAAAAGTCCATTACGCCGAAATTATCGCCTCGATCGCCAGTAAATCTGCGGGACCGGGCACCCGCGCCAATATCGACGAGTTTACCGAAACCACCTCGAAGGCGATTGAAGTGGTGGGGGGCGCGGCTAAAGGCAAAGCCATTATCGTACTTAACCCGGCTGAGCCGCCGCTGATGATGCGCGACACGGTGTATGTGTTGAGCGAAGCGGCCTCTCAGCTTGAAGTTGAAGCGTCGATTAATGACATGGCGGCGGCGGTGCAGGCGTATGTGCCGGGCTATCGCCTGAAACAGCGCGTCCAGTTTGAAGTCATCCCGGAGGATAAACCGGTGAATGTGCCGGGTATTGGTCAGTTTTCCGGGCTGAAAACCGCGGTGTATCTGGAAGTGGAAGGGGCGGCGCACTATTTACCCGCCTACGCGGGCAACCTCGACATTATGACTTCCAGCGCGCTGGCGACCGCTGAGCAGATGGCGCAGTCACTCACCCGTCAGCCAGGAGAAGCAGCATGAACGGTAAAAAACTCTATATCTCTGACGTGACCCTGCGTGACGGTATGCATGCGATTCGTCACCAGTATTCGCTGGAAAACGTGCGCCAGATTGCCAAAGCGCTGGACGACGCGCGGGTTGATTCCATTGAGGTGGCCCACGGCGACGGTTTACAAGGTTCCAGCTTTAACTACGGCTTTGGCGCGCACAGCGACCTCGAGTGGATTGAAGCGGCAGCAGACGTGGTCAAACACGCAAAGATCGCCACGCTGTTGCTGCCGGGCATCGGCACTCTTCATGACCTGAAAAACGCGTATCAGGCCGGCGCGCGAGTGGTGCGCGTGGCGACCCACTGCACCGAAGCGGACGTGTCGGCCCAGCATATTCAGTACGCGCGTGAGCTCGGCATGGATACCGTCGGCTTTCTGATGATGAGCCATATGACCACGCCGGAGAATCTGGCGCAGCAGGCGAAGCTGATGGAAAACTACGGCGCGACGTGTATCTACGTGGTCGATTCTGGCGGGGCGATGAATATGAGCGATATTCGCGCCCGCTTCCGCGCCCTGAAAGCGGTGCTGAAGCCGGAGACAGAAACCGGAATGCATGCGCATCACAACCTGAGCCTCGGCGTGGCGAACTCGATTGCCGCGGTGGAAGAGGGCTGCGACCGTATCGACGCCAGCCTGGCGGGTATGGGCGCTGGCGCGGGCAACGCGCCGCTGGAAGTGTTTATCGCCGCTGCGGATAAGCTCGGCTGGCAGCACGGCACCGATCTGTATGCGCTGATGGACGCCGCCGACGATCTGGTGCGTCCACTGCAGGACCGTCCGGTGCGGGTGGATCGCGAAACGCTGGCACTGGGCTATGCCGGGGTGTACTCCAGCTTCTTGCGTCACTGCGAAGTGGCGGCGGCGCGTTATGGCCTGAGCGCGGTCGATATTCTGGTTGAACTGGGCAAACGCCGAATGGTGGGCGGCCAGGAAGATATGATCGTCGACGTGGCGCTGGATCTGCGCAATAGCAAATAAAAATGATTACGCGGCTGGCAACGTATCAGCCGCGACTCACCTGCATCGTGACCTCAGAGGTACATCTTATGACTACCCGTACCCCCACATCTTACCGCCTGACGTTAACCGTCGGGCTTTGCTTTTTAGTTGCCCTGATGGAAGGGCTGGATCTACAGGCCGCCGGGATCGCTGCCGTCGGTATCGCCCAGGCGTTTGCGCTGGATAAAATGCAGATGGGCTGGATCTTCAGTGCGGGCATTCTCGGACTGCTGCCCGGCGCGCTGGTGGGCGGCATGCTGGCCGATCGCTATGGGCGCAAGCGCATTCTTATTGCCTCCGTGGCGCTGTTCGGCCTGTTCTCGCTGGCGACGGCGATTTCCTGGGATTTCTCGTCGCTGGTGTTTGCCCGTCTGATGACCGGCGTCGGGTTGGGCGCGGCGTTGCCGAATCTGATCGCGCTGACCTCCGAAGCGGCGGGCCCGCGTTTTCGCGGTACGGCGGTGAGCCTGATGTACTGTGGCGTGCCGATTGGCGCGGCGTTAGCGGCGGCGCTCGGGTTTAGCGGTCTGGCCGCAGCCTGGCAAACGGTGTTCTGGGTTGGCGGAGTGATCCCGCTGCTGCTGGTGCCGTTGTTGATGCGCTGGCTGCCAGAATCACAGGTTTATGCCCAGCAAACGCAGGTGGCCGCCGCGCCGTTGCGCGCCCTGTTCGCACCTGCTACCGCGACAGCCACGCTGCTGCTGTGGCTGTGCTATTTCTTCACCCTGCTGGTGGTGTATATGCTGATCAACTGGCTGCCGATGCTGCTGGTGGAGCAGGGCTTTCAGCCCTCGCAGGCGGCTGGCGTGATGTTTGCTCTGCAAATCGGTGCGGCCAGCGGCACGTTAATTCTCGGGGCGTTAATGGACAAACTGCGCCCGGTGGTCATGTCGCTTCTGATCTACACCGGGATGTTGGCTTCGCTGCTGGCGCTGGGGACGGTGTCGTCATTGAGCGGTATGCTGATGGCTGGATTTGTGGCGGGGATGTTTGCCACTGGAGGACAAAGCGTGCTGTATGCGCTGGCTCCGCTGTTTTACAGCACGCAGATCCGCGCGACAGGCGTGGGTACCGCCGTCGCCGTTGGGCGTCTGGGGGCGATGAGCGGCCCGCTGCTGGCAGGAAAAATGTTAGCGCTCGGCACTGGAACGGTAGGCGTGATGGCAGCTTCTGCGCCGGGCATTTTACTGGCAGGGCTGGCGGTATTTTTCCTGATGAGCCGTAAATCGCAGATGCCGATCCCGACCAGTGGCTCATAAACAATCGTTCGGTTGTATGAGTGGGGAGATACGGTTCCCACTTCCGGGTGAACGCCAGCCGGCGATGACGTTGCCAGAGTTTATGTAAAGCCTGGCAACGGAGGCGTTATGAGCTGGCGGCCCTTTTTATATTTGATAATTAACCCCCACCCGATATTAAGCGCCCGGCGCGGTCATCTGCGTCTGGTGCAGGGTTGACTTTGCATTGTGTTAACAAACGCGGTATAACAAACCTTCTTTGGATGTTTAGATGTCCATACGTTTGGAAGGTTATATGCAAACAACACAACAAAATGCGCCACTGAAGCGCACGATGAAAACGCGTCATCTGATTATGCTCTCCTTAGGCGGCGTGATTGGCACAGGGTTATTCTTCAATACCGGCTACATCATCTCCACTACCGGGGCCGCGGGAACGCTACTGGCCTATCTGATTGGCGCGCTGGTGGTCTGGCTGGTTATGCAGTGTCTGGGCGAGCTGTCGGTCGCGATGCCGGAGACCGGGGCGTTTCACGTCTATGCCGCGCGCTATCTCGGCCCGGCGACGGGGTATACCGTGGCCTGGCTCTACTGGCTGACCTGGACCGTGGCGCTTGGTTCGAGTTTTACCGCTGCCGGATTCTGTATGCAGTACTGGTTTCCGCTGGTGCCGGTATGGGTCTGGTGCGTGGTGTTCTGTGTGATTATTTTTGGCCTGAACGTTATCTCCACGCGCTTTTTTGCCGAAGGGGAGTTCTGGTTCTCGCTGGTGAAAGTGGTCACTATCATCGCCTTTATTATCCTCGGCGGGGCGGCGATTTTTGGCTTTATCCCGATGCAGGATGGCTCGCCCGCGCCGGGGCTGAGTAATATCACAGCGGAAGGTTGGTTCCCGCATGGCGGCTTACCGATCCTGATGACTATGGTGGCGGTGAACTTTGCTTTTTCGGGAACTGAGCTTATCGGTATTGCCGCCGGTGAAACGGAAAATCCGCGCAAGGTGATCCCGGTGGCGATTCGTACCACCATCGCGCGACTGATTATTTTCTTTATCGGCACCGTGTTTGTGCTGGCGGCGCTGATCCCGATGCAGCAGGCGGGCGTGGAGAAAAGCCCGTTTGTGCTGGTGTTTGAGAAGGTAGGTATTCCGTACGCCGCCGATATTTTTAACTTCGTGATCCTGACAGCCATTCTTTCTGCGGCGAACTCCGGGCTGTATGCCTCCGGGCGCATGCTCTGGTCGCTGTCGAATGAACGTACGCTGCCAGCCTGTTTTGGGCGAGTAACGAAAAACGGCGTGCCGCTGACGGCGCTGTCGGTCAGTATGCTTGGCGGCGTACTGGCGCTGTTTTCCAGCGTGGTGGCCCCGGACACGGTATTTGTCGCGCTGTCGGCAATCTCCGGGTTTGCGGTGGTGGCGGTGTGGCTGAGCATCTGCGCCTCGCACTTTGTTTTTCGCCGCCGTCATCTGCAACAGGGTAAGGC
>NZ_JAHLRC010000083.1:0-15164 GCF_018919545.1 Citrobacter sp. S46_ASV_140 | reverse complement strand
CAGGCGGGCGATAAACATGGTGGTGTAGCCCGGCGCGAAGCCGCAGGCCAGCGTCCCCACAGAGAACAGAATGATACTGGTGACCATCGCCAGGCGGCGTCCATAACGGTCGCCCATCGCGCCCAGCATTAACCCGCCAAACCAGCGGGAGATAAAAGCGGCCGAGATCAGACTGGCCGCCTGCACCGTCGTCAGTCCGAATTCGCCTTGTACTTCCGTCAGCACAAGGGCGATTAATACAAAATCAAAACCATCAAGCAAATATCCCAGCCAGGCGGCAGAAAATGCCCGCCATTGTGCCCGATTGAGATGGCGATACCACGGGATGCTCTGGGTAGAAGTACTCATTTTACTCTCCCGACGATCTTTATTTTCGTTGTGGTGCCGGATGGCGGATTCGCCTTATCCGGCCTACGAGTCTTGTTTTTGCAGGCCGGATAAGCATTGTGCTATCCGGCGTCCGATCAGTCGCGTTCCAGCATTAATTGCTGGGCCAGCGCTTTCAGTTCCGGCAGATATTGTTCATCTACCGGGGCAAATGGTTTACGGCACAGCGGAACAGAAACCACGTCCATATAGTGCAATACCGTCTTCAGGCCGCGGAACACGCCAACCTTAATGAGCAGATCGATAACCTTATTGCACTCGGTTTGCAGCTTTTGCGCCGTCTGGATGTCGCCTTCTTTGAGCGCTTTCACAATTCCCTGATAACGCCATCCCATAATGTTGTAAGTGCTACCGATACCGCCATCTGCGCCCGCCAGCAGACCAGAAGCGAAGATCTCGTCATAGCCGTTATAAAGCACCAGATCGGGGTGAGCGCGGCGGATCTGTTCCATCTGATAGAGATCGCCTGAGGTTTGCTTCAGCGCGCCAACGCCCGGCAACGTCACCAGCGTGTTGATCTGATCCAGCGTCAGTTTTACGCCGCTCAGCGCCGGGATGTTATAGACCACCATCGGCAAGCCATCAGCGGAATCAATAATTGCACGGTAGTGATCGCAGTGCTCTTCAAAGCTGAACGGATAGTAAAACGGTGTGACGGCTGAAACCGCATCAAAGCCGTAGCGATGCGCGGCACTCGCCAGCTGTTGGCTCTCTTCGGTACTCACTGTGCCAACGTGAGCGATCAGCGTCACCTTGCCTTTCGCTTCTTCGGCAACAATTTCCAGTACCTGCTCTCTCTCAACGCGGTTTTGGACAAATGCCTCACCCGTAGACCCACCGACATAGAGCCCGTCGATCCCTTGCCCAATGTTGAAACGCACCAGGCGGCGCAGGCTCTCAATGTCCAGTCGCTGTTGGCTATCGAATGGGGTTAACAACGCTGGCATTACGCCTTTTAAATCTCTTGCCATAGCTACCTCTGATGATGATTAGTGTTATCTGACTGCATACCTTTATACCTGTTATACCAGATCAAATAAGCAGCAATACAATACAGAACGCTTATAGTGCGATCTGCCTCACTAAACGATCGTCAGGATCGCGATTACTTACGCAATTTTTTACTTTTGCTAAAGGCGTGCCAGGTTGCGGAAACGCTGTTGAGATGTTCTTGCAGTGCGCGGTCAGCTTCCTCAGGGTCGCGCTGACGAATCGCGTCGACAATAGCGATATGCTGCTGATAACTCACGTTATTGTGCTCATACAACTCTTGGTCGGCTACGGTCGGACGGGCGGCAATCAGCCAGTCTAACAGCGCAACATGGATAGCCATAAAGATGGGATTGCCCGGGATCTCCGCCAGTATGCGGTGAAAATCAACGTCCGAGCGAATGAACAGCGTATTGTCATCGAGCGACTGGCTGTTGATCTCCAGTGCTTTCGCCAGTCTGTCGATTTGCTCATCCGTCGCATGTTCTGCGGCGTATCGTACCAGGCTGGATTCAAAGAACAGTCGCAGCTGTTCGAAGTGGGCAATGCCGCCGGGATGCGCGAGGAAATCTTTCGCCATACCGGACAGCTCGCTGATAATGGTATCAGCTGAAGGACGCGAAACGCGGGCGCGCTCGCCATTGTTGATTTGCACCAGACCTTTGCGTTTTAACGCTGCCAGCGCTTCTCGTACAGAAGGACGGCCCACGTTAAAGAAGGCCATCAGCTCCCGCTCAGACGGTAACTGTTCGCCCTCGCCAAATTCCCGACGACGAATCATCTGCTCCAGTTCTTCTTCAACCATTTCAGACAGCTTTTTACGCGCCAGCGGGCGGTTGCGTAAGCTACGGCCAATGGTGGATGGAGAGTCTTCAGCTTGCGAATCAAATGCGTTCATAGGGCCCATTCAGCTAAGTCGTGGTGACAAATAACAGCGGGTTTATCCTAACACAGGATCGAAAGCAGGGTGAAATGATGGTCAATCAGACTGTCGGGCTTATTGGCGGTCTAACGCATCCGGATATTTTGTTACGCTAAAACATTCAGCTTATCTTTAATTGAAAACAATCATATTCGCTTCGTGAAATTTATGAATATGAACGTGATAAATTATCATAACCATCTATTTTATAACGATAAATAATTTAAACATCGAATTAAAAATAAGATATTCACTCCATAAAAATCGCCCGAAAAAATATAACATCCGTTTGGACAACAGCGTTATTACCGGATTTATCTTCTTCTCTGGCATGGAGTGAAACAATGTTCGGCATCATTATCTCTGTCATCGTTTTATTAACGATGGGTTACCTGATCCTCAAAAACTACAAACCGCAGGTAGTGCTGGCAGCCGCGGGGATCTTCCTGATGATCTGCGGCGTCTGGCTAGGCTACGGCGCGCTGGTCGCTAACGACAAGAGCAGCGGCTATCTACTGGTCGATATTTACAACGAAATTCTGCGTATGCTTTCCAATCGGGCGGCCGGACTAGGGTTATCAATCATGGCAGTAGGTGGTTATGCCCGTTATATGGACAGGATGGGGGCCAGCAGAGCGATGGTTAGCCTGTTAAGCCGCCCGCTTAAGCTAATCCGCTCACCCTATGTTGTTCTTGCCGCCACCTATGTGATTGGTCAGATCATGGCGCAGTTCATCACCAGCGCTTCCGGGTTAGGCATGCTGCTGATGGTGACGCTGTTCCCGACGCTGGTCAGTCTTGGCGTGAGCCGTTTATCCGCGGTGGCAGTCATTGCCACTTCAATGTCAATTGAATGGGGCATTCTGGAAACCAACTCTATTTTTGCCGCGCAGGTGGCGGGCATGAAAATCGCTACCTACTTCTTTCACTATCAGTTACCCGTCGCATCGTGCGTTATCGTCGCCGTCGCTATTGCACATTTTTTCGTTCAGCGGCAGTTTGATAAAAAAGCATTCCCGGAAAGCAACGGATTCGCTGAACAAAAGACGCTGGAAAACGTGCCACCTCTCTATTACGCCATTCTACCCGTCATGCCGTTGCTTCTGATGTTGGGCTCGCTTGCCCTGGCACATATGGGGTTAATGAAAACAGAGCTGAATCTGGTGGTGGTCATGCTGATGAGCATGACGCTGACGATGTTTGTCGAGTTCTTGCATAAACATAATCTGCGCGAAACGATGGATGACGTGCAGGCCTTCTTTGATGGCATGGGAACCCAGTTTGCCAACGTTGTCACGCTGGTGGTCGCCGGTGAGATCTTTGCGAAAGGGTTGACGACTATCGGGACTGTCGACGCTGTAATAAAAGGTGCAGAGCATTCCGGCCTTGGCGGTATCGGCGTGATGATCATCATGGCCGTGGTCATTGCCGCCTGTGCGATTGTCATGGGGTCAGGTAACGCGCCGTTTATGTCTTTTGCCAGCCTGATTCCAGATATTGCCGCCGGACTACATATTCCTGCGGTAGTGATGATTATGCCGATGCATTTTGCTACTACGCTGGCCCGGGCGGTATCCCCCATTACAGCGGTCATTGTGGTGACATCAGGTATTGCGGGCGTATCGCCCTTTGAGGTGGTAAAACGTACGGCCATTCCGATGGCGGTGGGATTTGTGGTCAATATGATAGCCACCATCACGCTGTTTTACTGATCCCGAAGGCAGAAAACAGAACAGGCCCCAAAGGGCCTGTTTTTTTATTTCACTACGCGTAGCGCTGGACGCCCACCGCGAGGCGGCGGCGGAGTGTCATCCGGATCGTTGTCCTCGCCATTGTCAGGCTTATCGCCATCAATGACCGACATGACCGTTTCACTCTCAAAACCAGGTGCGTCGTTGTCGTCATCATTTAAGCTGGCGACATCTTCGTCGTAGGCGGCTTCCGGCTCGAACATAGTACCGGCGCCATTTTCACGAGCATAAATTGCCAGAACTGCCGCCAGCGGTACAGAAACCTGACGCGGCACACCACCGAAGCGCGCGTTAAAGCGCACTTCATCGTTAGCCAGTTCCAGGTTACCCACCGCACGCGGTGCGATATTCAGAACAATTTGCCCATCACGCGCATATTCCATAGGAACCTGCACGTCCTGAAGCGTCACATCCACCACCAGGTGCGGCGTAAGCTGGTTGTCTAACAACCACTCATAGAATGCGCGCAGCAGATACGGACGGCGTGGTGTTAGCTGTGGCAAATCCATACAGGTTAACCCCGGCCCAGACGCATTTCACGTTCAGGCTCAGTCAGAGAAGCCAGGAAAGAATCACGTTCAAAGACGCGAGTCATGTACCCTTTCAGTTCTTTCGAACCTGCACCGTTGAATTCAATGCCCAGCTGCGGTAAACGCCACAGCAGCGGCGCCAGGTAGCAGTCTACCAGGCTGAACTCGTCGCTCAGGAAGTAAGGTTTCTGGCCAAATACTGGTGCAATTGCCAGCAGTTCTTCGCGCAGACGCTTACGCGCGACTTCGGCTTCAGAAGCAGAACCGTTCACGATGACGTTCATCAGCGTGTACCAGTCTTTTTCAATACGCTGCATGTACAGGCGGCTTTCACCACGCGCAACCGGGTAAACCGGCATCAGCGGCGGATGCGGGAAGCGCTCATCCAGGTATTCCATAATGATGCGAGATTCCCACAGGGTCAGCTCACGATCCACCAGTGTCGGTACGCTCTGATTCGGGTTGAGGTCGATCAGATCCTGCGGTGGATTGTCCTTCTCCACATGCTCAATCTCGAAACTAACACCTTTCTCAGCCAGCACAATGCGGACCTGATGGCTATAGATGTCAGTAGGACCAGAAAACAGCGTCATTACCGAACGTTTGTTGGCAGCGACAGCCATGAAAACCTCCAGGTATATTCAGAATTTTTACTGCTACCAGCCACTAAGTGGCCAGCCAGAAGTGATGTCACCCATATTCGGGAAAGCCATTACTGTTCAAAATACAAACAAAAAATGAACGATACCGGACATTTGGGCAGAAAATTGGATGATAGTTTACCAGATTTTGTGACCTTTGTGGTGAGTCGATTCTTGAAATGGGGAAAAAGAGGTGGCAATCAGCGGATTACCGTGGTTATACGGAGAGCAGTAACGATAAAAAAACCCGCCGAAGCGGGTTTTTTCGCAAATTGTCGTCTGCCGAAGCAGAGTACAATTAACGTTTGGAGAACTGAGGACGACGACGTGCTTTACGCAGACCGACTTTCTTACGTTCAACCTGACGAGCATCACGGGTAACGAAGCCAGCTTTACGCAGTTCGCCACGCAGGGATTCGTCGTACTCCATCAGAGCGCGGGTGATACCGTGACGGATCGCACCAGCCTGACCAGAGATACCACCACCTTTAACAGTGATGTACAGATCCAGTTTCTCAACCATGTCGACCAGTTCCAGCGGCTGACGAACTACCATGCGGGCAGTTTCACGACCGAAGTACTGTTCCAGAGAACGTTGGTTGATTACGATTTTACCACTGCCCGGTTTGATGAAAACGCGAGCTGCGGAACTTTTGCGGCGACCAGTGCCGTAGTATTGATTTTCAGCCATTGCCTATAATCCCGATTAGATGTCAAGAACTTGCGGTTGCTGTGCCGCGTGGTTGTGCTCGTTGCCAGCGTAAACTTTCAGTTTACGGAACATAGCACGACCCAGCGGGCCTTTTGGCAGCATGCCTTTAACCGCGATTTCAAGCACACGCTCAGGACGGCGAGCAATCATCTCTTCAAAGGTCGCTTGTTTGATACCGCCGATGTGACCGGTGTGGTGATAGTACACTTTGTCAGTACGCTTGTTGCCAGTTACAGCAACTTTGTCAGCGTTCAGAACGATGATGTAATCACCGGTATCTACGTGCGGAGTATATTCCGCTTTGTGCTTACCGCGCAGGCGCAGAGCCAGTTCGGAAGCCAGACGGCCCAGAGTTTTACCGGTCGCGTCAACAACATACCAGTCGCGTTTTACGGTTTCTGGTTTAGCTGTAAAAGTTTTCATTAAAAGCTTACCCAAATAAATAAGTTACACGTTGGTGAACACCCAAACGTTTTGTCAGTTGAGGTTCACACGACATTGTCCAGCAAACCTACCCCTTCGAATAGCCTATGCCGGCGCATAGAAAGTTTTGGGAAAAAAACTCTCTCGTAACGTGGGGTCGCAAGATTATAGAGAAGTCAGGGTCAAAGATCGACCCCTTTATGTGATTTGCGGCAGGTTTAACCGGCTAAATGTTCCCGCTTCAGATACTCTTCGCTTTGCATCTCCTGCAAACGTGACAAACAACGCTGAAATTCAAACTTCAGACGCTCGCCCTGATAAATTTCATAAAGTGGTGAGGCCGCACTGACCACCAGCTTAACGTGGCGTTCGTAGAACTCATCCACCAGTGCGATAAAACGCCGCGCCTCGCTCTCCATCAGCGTCGTCATGACCGGCACATCAGACAACAGCACCGTATGAAACAGACGCGATAGCGCAATGTAGTCATGCTGACTACGCGCATCGACACAGAGCGTGGTGAACGACACCGCCAGCGTTTGGTTTTCGACGGCCAGCGTCTGCATCGGACGATGATTGATCTCCAGCGTCGGAGCGTGTTCACCTTTCGTTCCCGCTAATGCCAGCCACAGCTTGTCCATCTGCTGGCGGGTTTCCTCATTCAGTGGCGACAACCACAAATGCGCCTGCGTTAAGGTGCGCAGACGATAATCGACGCCAGCATCGACATTCATGATGTCACAATGCTGTTTGATGGCATCAATGGCAGGAAGAAAACGCGTGCGTTGCAAACCGTTGCGATACAGCTCATCAGGCGGAATATTGGAGGTTGCCACCAGCGTAATACCACGGGCAAACAGCGCCTTCATCAGACCGCCGAGCAGCATGGCGTCGGTGATGTCAGAAACAAAAAATTCGTCAAAGCACAGCACGTCCGTTTCAGCCTTAAAGCGGTCGGCAATGATCTCCAGCGGATCGCTCTGCCCCTGCAGGGCCGTAAGCTCTTCATGGACGCGCAGCATAAAACGATGAAAGTGCAAACGCTGTTTACGCCCGCCCGGCAGGCTATGGTAGAACAGATCCATCAGCCACGTTTTTCCTCGCCCGACTCCGCCCCACATATACAGACCACGCACTGGCGCGTTGGTCGGTGACTCACGCTTTCCCAGCAATTTGCCAAAACGCGCCATCAGTCCGCTCTCCTGCGGCGCAGGACGTGCTGGCGTCGAAAGCGCCTGGAAAATTGTTTCCAGTCGATTCACTGCTTCTTGTTGTACGTTGTCGGGCTGATGACTGCCGTCTTTGAGGGCTTGCTGGTAACGCGATGTCGGGGAAAGGCTTTGCATGATGTTATTGTTATTCCTTGAGAATCGATGTGCCGTCGCTCACGGTTGACGAAAAAAAGGCCGTTCTACATTACGTGATATAAACACGGGATTCCACTTCTACGGGATTAGCGGTTATAGTGGCATAATCAGGCGCAGGCATGGAGCCTAAAGCCAACACCCTACGGAAACACAAGACAACGGGAGATGTTCATGACCTGGGAATATGCGCTAATTGGGTTAGTCGTCGGTATCATTATTGGTGCTGTAGCCATGCGTTTTGGTAATCGTAAATTACGCCAACAGCAGGCATTGCAGTACGAACTGGAAAAAAATAAAGCTGAGCTGGAAGAGTACCGCGAAGAGCTGGTGAGCCACTTTGCCCGCAGCGCTGAACTGCTGGATAACATGGCGGACGATTATCGTCAGATCTACCAGCATATGGCGAAAAGCTCCAGCAACCTGCTGCCGGGTATGTCACCGGAAAATAATCCGTTCCGTAATCGTCTGGCAGAATCCGAAGCGGGTAACGATCAGGCGCCGGTTCAGATGCCGCGTGACTATTCTGAAGGCGCATCTGGCCTGCTGCGTAGTGGCGCAAAGCGCGACTAACTGCACATCGTTAAGAAATTTATTGGGCGCAGCAATTGCGCCCTCCGCTTCTCTTCCTGTCCCAGCTATTATTTAGTCGTTAGCCTCATTGTGACCAAACCGAAAATTCAATAACATCAAATTGTTTTGAATCATCTTCCGTTTACTCAAGGTACGAGAGCAGGATCCATGAAAAAACAAACCCAGCTGTTGAGTGCATTAGCGTTAAGTGTCGGGTTAACTCTCTCGGCGCCATTCCCAGCCGCAGCGTCGATTCCCGGCCAGGTTCCCGGTCAGGCTGCGCTCCCCAGCCTCGCCCCGATGCTGGAGAAAGTGTTACCTGCCGTGGTGAGCGTAAGGGTCGAAGGCACCGCCACTCAGGGGCAGAAAGTCCCGGAAGAGTTCAAAAAGTTTTTTGGTGATGAACTTCCCGATCAACCTGCACAACCTTTTGAAGGGCTGGGTTCCGGGGTCATCATTGATGCCGCCAAAGGCTACGTCCTGACCAATAATCACGTCATCAATCAGGCGCAAAAAATCAGCGTCCAGCTTAACGATGGCCGTGAGTTCGACGCTAAGCTTATCGGCAGCGACGACCAGAGCGATATCGCTCTGCTGCAAATTCAACACCCCAGCAACCTGACGCAAATTGCCATTGCCGACTCCGACAAACTCCGCGTCGGTGATTTCGCGGTGGCCGTGGGTAACCCGTTTGGTTTGGGGCAAACGGCCACCTCCGGCATCGTATCGGCTTTGGGTCGCAGCGGGTTGAACCTGGAAGGTCTGGAAAACTTTATTCAGACCGACGCTTCCATCAACCGGGGTAACTCCGGCGGCGCGTTGCTAAACCTCAATGGTGAGCTGATTGGCATTAACACCGCGATTCTGGCCCCCGGCGGCGGTAGCATCGGTATTGGTTTTGCGATCCCGAGCAATATGGCACGCACGCTGGCGCAGCAACTGATGCAGTTTGGTGAAATCAAACGTGGTCTGCTGGGAATTAAAGGCACCGAAATGACCGCCGATATCGCCAAAGCGTTCAAACTGGACGTGCAGCGCGGCGCGTTTGTCAGCGAGGTTCTGCCTAACTCTGGCTCCGCAAAAGCAGGTGTGAAGTCTGGTGATGTCATTACCAGCCTCAACGGCAAACCGCTCAACAGCTTCGCCGAACTGCGTTCACGCATAGCGACAACCGAACCAGGGACCAAAGTCAAACTGGGCCTGCTGCGTAACGGTAAACCGCTGGAGGTTGAAGTAACCCTGGATACCAGTACATCATCGTCCGCCAGCGCGGAGATGATTGCTCCTGCGTTGCAAGGGGCTACGCTCAGTGACGGTCAGCTTAAAGACGGCACCAAAGGCATCAAAATTGATAACGTTGAAAAAAGTAGCCCAGCCGCGCAGGCCGGTCTGCATAAAGATGACGTTATCATTGGCGTTAACCGCGATCGTGTAAACTCGATCGCCGAAATGCGTAAAGTGCTGGAAACGAAACCGTCGATCATCGCTCTGCAGGTAGTTCGTGGTAACGAGAGTATTTACCTGCTCCTGCGTTAACGCATGCAACCGGACATCAGCCCCCCGTGTGATGTCCGGTAAACTCGTGATATGCTGCTGCCGTTCCCTTTATTAATGACGCCGCCATCATGTTTGTGAAGCTTTTACGTTCGGTCGCGATTGGTTTAATCGTCGGCGCTATTCTGCTGGCCGCGATGCCCTCTCTGCGAAAAATAAATACGCTTACCGCGCCACAGTTCGACAGTGCAGATGAAACGCCCGCCAGCTATAACCCGGCGGTTCGCCGTGCAGCGCCTGCCGTCGTTAACGTTTATAACCGTAGTATGAACAGCACAGCGCATAACCAGCTTGAGATCCGCACACTCGGCTCAGGCGTTATCATGGATCAGCGCGGCTATATCATTACCAATAAGCACGTCATTAATGATGCCGACCAAATCATCGTCGCGTTGCAGGATGGGCGTGTATTCGAAGCGCTGCTAGTGGGTTCTGATACATTAACCGATCTTGCGGTGCTGAAAATCAACGCGACTGGCGGACTGCCGACAATTCCAATTAATAACAAACGCGTGCCGCACATCGGCGATGTCGTCCTCGCCATTGGTAACCCGTACAACCTTGGGCAAACCATCACTCAGGGGATTATCAGCGCCACCGGTCGTATTGGCCTGAACCCGACTGGACGGCAAAACTTCCTGCAAACGGATGCCTCCATCAACCACGGCAACTCCGGCGGCGCGCTGGTCAACTCGCTGGGCGAGTTAATGGGTATTAACACGCTGTCATTTGATAAGAGCAACGATGGCGAAACCCCGGAAGGGATCGGCTTTGCTATTCCGTTTCAGTTGGCAACCAAAATCATGGATAAGCTGATTCGTGACGGGCGCGTGATTCGTGGCTACATCGGCATCAGCGGTCGCGAAATTGCGCCGCTGCACGCCCAGGGCGGCGGGATGGATCAAATTCAGGGGATTGTGGTTAACGAAGTGGCCCCAGACGGTCCGGCTGCGCAGGCAGGAATTCAGGTTAACGATCTGATTATTTCGGTCAATAACAAACCGGCAGTATCTGCGCTGGAGACCATGGACCAGGTGGCAGAGATTCGCCCTGGTTCGGTTATCTCTGTTGTCGTGATGCGTGATGACAAGCAGTTGACGCTGCAGGTAACGATTCAGGAATACCCGGCTACAAACTAAATCACAAACGAAATGATGTAAAAAAACCGGAGATAGCTCCGGTTTTTTTATGCGTCAAATTCGCGATATTTGTAGGACGGATAAAGCGTTAAACACCGCCATCCTGCCTACATAAAGGCGTTATTTAACGAACTCTTCACCCAGGGTGATATCTTTCTTCAGCGTATCCAGCATACCTTCCAGCGAGCTCTGCTCAAATGCGCTCAGCTTGCCGATAGACTGGCGTTCTTCTACGCCGTTTTTACCCAACAGCAGCGGCTGAGAGAAGAAGCGAGCATACTGGCCGTCGCCTTCAACGTAAGCACATTCAACCACGCCTTTTTCGCCGCTCAGCGCGCGAACCAGTGACAGGCCGAAACGTGCTGCAGCCTGACCCATAGACAGGGTTGCAGATCCGCCACCGGCTTTAGCTTCCACAACTTCAGTACCCGCATTCTGGATACGTTTGGTCAGGTCAGCCGCTTCTTGCTCAGTGAAGCTCACGCCAGGGATTTGTGACAACAGCGGGAGAATGGTCACGCCAGAGTGGCCGCCAATAACCGGGACTTCAACGTCACCAGGCTGCTTGCCTTTCAGTTCCGCAACAAAGGTGTTGGAGCGGATGATGTCCAGCGTGGTCACGCCAAACAGTTTGTTCTTATCGTATACGCCTGCTTTTTTCAGCACTTCTGCAGCGATAGCAACGGTCGTGTTCACTGGGTTGGTGATGATACCGATACATGCTTTCGGGCAGGTTTTAGCAACCTGCTGCACCAGGTTCTTCACGATACCGGCGTTAACGTTGAACAGGTCGGAACGATCCATACCCGGTTTACGTGCGACACCCGCAGAGATCAGTACCACATCAGCACCTTCCAGTGCAGGGGTAGCGTCTTCGCCGCTGAAGCCTTTGATTTTCACAGCAGTAGGGATATGGCTCAAATCAACGGCCACGCCAGGCGTTACTGGAGCGATGTCGTACAGGGAGAGTTCTGAACCTGAAGGCAGTTGGGTTTTTAACAGTAATGCTAGCGCCTGACCGATACCACCAGCAGCGCCGAGGACTGCAACTTTCATCCTAAACTCCTTATTATATTGATAAGCAAAGTGTCTATTGCTCCGCGGCGGCGACCTTAATTCACAAATCCAACGAATACAACAACCACGCGTCAAGAATGCGTAGTCACGCAAATTTGGCTTTTATGCATTTAACTTACGTAAAATAAAACCTAAGTTACGTAATTCAAAACCACCCGCACAGTAGAGCAACTTTCCAACAGGTGCTGACAATATACCCTACCCACCTCTCAAAACAACATCAATTTGATAACATTTAATTTACTTTTAACCTTATTTGCGAGCCGTGACACAGGCATGTTTCTTGATAACGAAATTTGATAAAATTCCGCTCTTTCATAACATTATTTCAGCCTTGAACAAGGCAGACTGTTTGCATAAAAATTCATCTGTATGCACAATAATGTTGTTTCTACCGCCATATTACGGGTGACTTATGCGAAGCTCGGCAAAACAAGAAGAATTAGTAAAGGCGTTTAAAGCGCTACTTAAAGAAGAAAAGTTCAGCTCTCAGGGCGAAATCGTCCTCGCGTTGCAGGATCAGGGCTTTGATAATATCAATCAGTCCAAGGTTTCTCGCATGCTGACCAAGTTCGGCGCCGTGCGTACCCGCAATGCGAAAATGGAAATGGTGTACTGCCTGCCGGCAGAGTTAGGGGTACCTACAACATCCAGTCCACTGAAAAATCTGGTATTGGATATCGATTACAACGATGCAGTTGTGGTTATTCATACCAGCCCTGGTGCTGCTCAGTTGATTGCACGTCTGCTGGACTCATTAGGTAAAGCGGAAGGTATTCTGGGTACAATTGCCGGTGACGATACCATCTTCACCACCCCAGCTAAGGGTTTTACGGTAAAAGATTTGTACGAAGCCATTCTGGAACTGTTTGAACAAGAGCTGTAATACTTCCTCCCCGTCGCCTCGCGGCGGGGGAAAAACCTCTGTTTCCACCCTCCTCCCTCTATTATCTACTGTCATTGATTTAACAAATGGTGCGTTTAACCGTCAAAAGTCATTCACATAGCGAATATGAAGAGTTAAAAACGCACATTTTGCCAAAATTCATATATCAATGATTTAATTGAATTTATTATAAAACCAATGTTTAAAACCCTATTTTTTATTCTGTTTGGTTATAAAAAATATTTTTCTTAACACTTTATCCACATGGAAACAATTAGCGTGGTATTAATTTATCGAGTGATTAGTGTATACTTGATTTCGTGATGAGGGTCACGAAACGCAGACCCCAATAAAAGAATTCGACGAGGTAAATATCATGAAAATCAAAACAACTATTGCAACCTTAAGCCTTCTTTCTGTTCTCTCTTTCGGTGCAAGCGCCGCAGTGACTCAGGTGAACTCACAAGAAGCACAGAACCTGCAATCCATGGGCAGCATCTCCGTATCTCAGATCGGTAGCTCACCAATGGACATGCGTCAGGCCATCGCCGCTAAAGCTGAAAAAGCGGGTGCCAGCAGCTATCGCGTCACTGAACTCCGTGAAGGCGCTCACTGGCACGCGACTGCAGAACTCTACAAATAAACCCTCGTCGTCTAGTCCGACGACTTGCCCCCGCCTGCCGGGGGCTTTTTTATGCCTTACATTGAGTGACGAACGTTAAAGCGCAGCTGTCCTTCCAGCTCTTCTTCCGCTTCATCGAACAGTAAAATCAGCGCGCCGTATCGCCTGCGTAACTTGTCCGGCAAATGAACAAATTCAATCTCCAGCGGCAGCGGTAAAACGTCCCCGATAACCACCTCCCACAGAGAATCTAAATCAACCACCTTTTCCCGGGCGAGACCGAACGCGCGCGTAAACTCACGGTAGAAATCCCCCTGGTCTTCTATCTCGTCAAAATCAAATGTATAGATGTTCATCTATAGCCACCATCCCGACGCCAGTCACTCTACAGACCATCAATATGCAGGAACCTCCTGCATTTTCAGGTAAGTATAGCCATAAAAAAACCGACGCCTTTAGCGTCGGTTTCCAACTCTTAATTACTGGTCAGCGCATGCTGGTATTTGTGCAGCATCCCGCTAAGTCGTTTTACCGGCTCGGTCACCTGCGGTGGCGCTTGCCAGATGATTAATTTCTCCTGATAAATCTCAAGCTCTTCCAGCAACTGGCTAAAGTAGCGTCGGCGCTTGTCGTCGTTGCCTGCGGAAATCACGTGATCCGCAGTGCGACGAAGCTGGCGATGGAACGTGGATAGATCCTCGTTTACCGGTATCGGCGCATCGCGCAGGCGCTGATGCGCAATGATCATCGTCAGCGCCAGGCGAAACTTCGCCAGGTCGCCGGGAAATTTGTTCATCAGCAAAAACAGCTGCTGATAAAGCGCCGGGAGATGGTTTTCTTTACGACGTACCACGTTGGTGGTCATCGCTGAAACCGCCGCCGAGACAAACTGGTTGAGCAACACGCGACCCGTTCTGTCACGAGAGTTATCGCGCACCAACAAAATGACGATAAATGCCAGCACGCAGCCAACAATTTGCCCCAGCGCACTGTCAAGGAACTGGCTAAAGTGGAAGGTCATCGGGTTATCCAGCACGATGATATTAATAGTGCTGGCCAGCGCCCCCATTGATCCCAGCCGTCGTTTCTGTACCTCTATACCCAGAAAGAACCCCAGCACCGCCAGGCTCAGGCACAGTAACAACATGCTTTGTTGCGTATTGGGGATAATCACCAGGAAATAGAGCGCCCCGAGCGGTAACGCCGCCAACGTACCGTAAATAAAGTCTATCGCCACCATGCGCGGGTTGGGCAAACGCATTGCCAGCGAAGTGACAACCGCAATCATCACCATTGCGCCGCTGCCGGAGGTCCATCCGGTCCATAGCCAGAATAAAGTTCCCAGCACACAAGAAAGCGTGGTGCGCCAGAAGTTGACCATCGCATGATGGCGCTCGGCAGACTCCACCTTCACTACTGGCTCACCTTGCAGGATCTCTTCTTCCGTGGCGCTAATTTTGGTATTACTCACTACACCGCGTTTGAGCAACAAGTAGCGCGTCGCGGCGCCTGCCCAACTATATATCGTGATCGGCGTTTCGCGTTCGCCGGTCCAGGCAATCACCCGCCGCATCCGCTTCAACTGTTTATGAA
>NZ_JAHLRC010000082.1:0-15434 GCF_018919545.1 Citrobacter sp. S46_ASV_140 | reverse complement strand
ATGAGCTGTATATAGTGAATCACAACGGCGAGCCGTACACCCCGATGAAGCCGATCATTGATGGCATGGGCATGGACTGGGCATCGCAGTTTACGAAGCTTAAACAACGCTTCAAATCAACTATTGTGGAAATCACAATAGTTGCTGCAGATGGCAAATCTCGCTCGATGATCTGCCTCGCTCTCCGCAAACTTGCCGCCTGGCTGAACACCATCAGCCCGAACAAGGTTAAGTCGGAGATCCGCGATAACGTAATCCGCTACCAGGAAGAATGCGACGATGTTCTCTACGAATATTGGACGAAGGGGCAGGTGACGAATCCGCGTATCGTGGAGCCAGCAATCGACATGATGAATATTGATCTCCATCTCCGTATTCGCGATGGGCAGGTTGAGAGCATCGAGCGCATCGGGTCAGACATGTTTGTCGGTAAAGTTGAGCAGATACTAAGCGGTCTGCGTAAAAGTGGTTGGATTGTCATTAAACGGGATTTGTTGGCTGAGAAGTTGGCTACGTGGTGATGTAAGAGCGCTGTCATTCACATATGACAAAACCCGCTTAACTGCGGGTTTTGTCGTATCCATTCGCCTCTGCTACGATTGCCCCATCATTTATTTAGGGGGATGGGGATGTGAGAAAAATATTTGTTGCTGGAATTTTGTATTTTTTATTGTCTTCAAGCGCATTGGCACAAGAAAAAAAACCCGTTGAAGAGATAAAAGAAGGAGCTGAGTTGGTATGTAAAAATCATCAAGATGAGACTTTATGCCAACAAATGGTTTTATCGCTCGCTTCCCTAGCGATGTACAATGCAGGTTTCTATACCCAAAGCTGCCTTGAGGAAACTAAGGTTTTACCAAAAGATAAAAAACATTGTGATAATGCAAAGGCTTTAGTTGGATATTTAAAGAAGTTTGATAATAACTAGTTATCTGTTTTTCAGAATAATCACTCAATGCAAACGACCTCGCTTCGGCGGGGTTTTTTTACGCCCGGAGAAAGGTAAATGACCGAACAAACATCACGCCTTGCTATTGTTCTGGATAGTTCCGGGGCAAAGAATAATGCCGATAATCTGGCGACGGCGCTGGCTAGAATCACCCAGGCTGGCGAGCAGGCGGAAAGGGCAACAGACAGACTGAAGCATGAGTTCATTGATTACAACGTTGTGCAAAAATCCGCAGCCAAAGAGACGCGGAACCATCGCCAAGAACTGAGTGTGCAACAAAAAGCGCTTGCAAAACTAAGGGACCAGATTGACCCGGTTAGTGCGGCCTTGGATAAGCTGGATGACAGATATCAGGAACTCAAGAAATACCAGAAGGCTGGGATTCTGCCAGATGATGATTTTGATTACCTGGTATCCAAAATCCGCGATACGGAAAAGGCAATCAATGGTGAGGCGCTGGCTGAAAGAGCAGCTGCAAAAGCCAGAGATGAGCAAAGCGCATCACTTCAGCGCCTTTCAGCTCAGCTTGACCCGATAGGTACTGCATTTAAGAAACTGGTAGATCAGCAGAAGCAGCTCGACAACGCGAAGGCTTCGGGCATGTTGTCGCCAGAAAGATACGATGTGCTTTCTTACAGCCTTGCAAATACCCGCAAGCAACTCGAAATCACCCAAGACGCGATGAAAAAGACTGGTGTCACTTCCCGCGCTATGGCTTATCAGATGCGCATGATTCCTGCGCAGATGACTAACATTGTAGTGAGTTTAGCTTCCGGCCAGGCTCCAATGACCGTACTGTTACAACAGGGCGGGCAGCTTAAGGACATGTTTGGCGGTATCGGACCAGCGATTAAAGGTGTAGGGAGGTATGTAACTGGGCTTATAAATCCGTTAACTCTATCAGCTGCGGCAGTCGGTGTCCTTGGCCTGGCTTATTACAAAGGCTCGCAGGAGCAGGACGAGTTTTATAAATCCCTCGTTCTAACTGGTAATCAGGTCGGAAAAACATCCGGCCAATTGGCTGATATAGCTGCCCGTGCTGGCATTGCGGCGGATTCAACCACTGGTAAAGCTGCATCCACGCTTAATCAACTTGTTTCTTCTGGGAAGGTGGCTGGCGATTTGCTGGAGCGCGTTACAAACGCTATCGTTAAAACCAGTGACGCCACAGGCATTGCCACTGAAAAGTTGGTAGGTAACTTCAACGACATTGCTGTCGATCCAGTAGCAGCCATCACCAAACTTAACGACCAGTACCACTTTCTGACACTGGCAACCTATAACCAGATTAAAGCATTGCAAGATGAGGGAAATCAGCGGGAGGCGGCGCGAGTTGCCAGTGAATCCTATTCATCCTCAATGATCCAGCGCTCAAACCAAATTAAAGAAAATCTCGGCTATCTTGAAACTGCATGGAACTCTGTAGCCAAAGCTGCTGGTTGGGCTTGGAACTCTATGCTTGATATTGGTCGCGAAGTGTCTATTGAGCAGAAGATTCAGGATGCTAGCGGAGAGCTTGAACGTGCACAAAGGGCGTTATCTGACTTTCAGAAAGGACAGTCCGCAAATGCAGGGCCATACGGACCTTGGAAGTCTGATGATCTTGATCGTCAACAAAAGGGCGTAGCCTTATTAAAACAGCGTCTTTCATCTCTTCAGGGAGAAAAAATTGCGCAGGAGGCTATTAACGAAGCCTATGATGGGTATCTTAAAAAACAGCAGGATGGAATAAAACTTCAGCAAGATCAGAATGCCTTTGCCTTGAAATATCAAACCAGACAACAGCAGATGGCTAAAGAGCTTAAGGATTTAAACGACCTGAAAGCAAGGGGCGCGAAGTTGGATTACACCTTTTTGGAATCTGAAATCCGCAACCGATACAAAGAACCCAAAACGCCAAAAACACCTAAAGGAAGGGCCTACACAGAGGACGCAGCCACCCGACTACTCGATCAAATCAATCAGCAGACTGCCGCTATGCAGTCTCAACTGGAATCCAGTGACAGGCTGAATAGCTCGACACAGGCACGGGTTAAGTTCGAACAGCAGATTGCTGACCTAAAGTCAAAAACGCAGCTTACAGCCGATCAACGGTCGATTCTTTCCCGTTCTGGTGCAATATTGCAGGCCTACAAACAGCAGGAAGCGCTACAGAACTCTGTTAAGACCCTGGACGAATACCGGAAGATACAGGAGCAAATCGCACCGAAGGAGTTACGGCAAAATGAGGCGCTGCAAAAACGTCTCGAAATCCTGCAAAAGATGGTCGATCTCAAAAAACTGTCACCTGAGGATGCTGGAAAACAGGCAACTGACCTGATTAGTAAATCAATACTGCCGGATTCAGTCATATCAGGAGTTAACAAGGCAGGTGGAACGCTTACCTCAAGTGCGACCAATAACGACCTCGCAGGGCAGGGCCTGAACATGATAGGGCTGCAAATCGATCCGCAGCTTGAAATCATTGATAAGCTGAAACAGTCCCTGACTGATTATGCAGCCTGGCTGAATCAGCAACAGCAGGCGATAACGCAGAGTACCGTATGGAATGAGGAGCAGAAGCAGCAACAGCTACTGGCCTTGCAGCAACAGGGACGTCAGAACCAGGAGGCGTTAAGCACGGCTGTCTACGTTGCGCAGATGCAATCCGCTCAAAACTCCTTCTCCAGCATCACCGATTCGATGGGTGCGATGTTTGGTGAGCAATCCGCGATGTACAAAGCTGCTTTTGTGACACAGAAAGGGTTTGCTATTGCTCAGGCTGCCCTGCAACTCCCTATGGCGATGGGGCAGGCGCTGGCGGGGTTGCCGTTCCCGGCCAACCTTGCTGCCGTTGCACAGGTTGTTGGGCTTATGGCCTCGATTACCTCCAGCATAACCAGTGCCGCTGCCGTTGGCTTCGCCTCCGGCGGTTATACCGGCCCCGGCGGTAAGTATCAGCCCGCGGGTGTTGTTCATAAAGGGGAGTTTGTCTTCGATCAGGCTGCAACGAACCGAATCGGCGTCACTCAACTTGAGGCGTTACGGAATGGTAAACCACTCGATGCAACGCTCAGCAAACCGGGTTTTGGGACCGGGGTGCAGAACGTGAATAGTGATAACAGCAGGCGAACTACTGTTCATGCACCGATTAAACAAGAGTTTAACTTGCAGGGTGTTACCCCAGAACAGTTGAACGCTACGCTCAACCAGAACAACAAGCAACTTACCCGGCAGTTAAAGGGGGAGATGACAAACGATGTTATCAATCCACAGGGCAGCTTCGGGAAGGCACTTAAAAGCCGTTATGTACGCGGATATAAAGAATAAGGGGACAGACGTGGCCCCTTATTCACTTATCTGAAAGCTCTTCTTCTAACTGGATTACAGCTCTCTTCAAGAATTCGAGGGCGCGCTTACGGATTTCCATGTCCAGCTCTTTCCTTGAATCAATAAATTCTTCAATTCGAACAGCAATCTCCGCTGAGTTGCTGCCAGTTTCGGTATCTTCGTAAATCCGCAAGCCATAATCGGCAAAGAGATCGCTATTGTCGTGATTGGTTGAGAAATCCATGAGGCCTCCAGGGTTTAAAGGTGAAAAATTATTCTACATGCTTTTTAGGGGGAGGGTATGCCTGACATTTTCTACCCGCACGACTACCTTCCGATGCCGCTTCAGGATGGCTATGCATTTCAGCCAGTCAGTCCGTTAAAGCGTACCGCAATGACAACCGGCCGTGCCCGCCAGCGCCGGGCATTCATTTCCACGCCAACACAGGCAAATGTGCAGTGGCTTTTTGAAACGGACATTCAGGCCCAGCTATTTGAGGCCTGGTACCGCGAAACGATCACTGACGGTGCTGACTGGTTTTTTATGCGACTACAGACCCCGCTTGGCGTTGAGTTCTATAAATGCCGGTTCACCGATATCTATCAGGGGCCGACGCTGGTCGCCCCGATTTACTGGCAGTTCTCCGCGACGCTGGAGCTATGGACACGTCCTGTTCTTGGCGATGGCTGGGCTGAGTTCCCGGATTACATCATCAACAGCAGCATCATTGATATTGCAATTAACAGGGAGTGGCCCGAAGCATGACCAGCCCGACTTTAAAACGACTGTACGCCTCTTCCGGTGAAGAGGTCATTATCAAAACCCTGCAGATCAACATCGGTGATGATGCTCTGTATCTCTGTGATGGCTATGACGACATAACCGCGACAACAGAAACCGGAGAAGAAGTGACATTTATCGCAAGCACCATCGACGTTGCGTTACCTGCGCGAAACAGCGACGGTACACAGGATCTGCAGTTTGCAGTCTCTAACATTAATGGCGAGGCATCGACATCCGTGCGTAGCGCGCTGGAAAACTTGCGTGGCGCCACAGTAACTTACCGCCAGTTTACCTCTGACGATTTAACCGCTCCCGCCGAACGTCCTTATACCATGACGGTTAAAAACGGGTACTGGACCGCGACGCAGGCGCAGATTATCGCAGGGTACATGAACGTGCTGGATACAGGCTGGCCCCGCTATCGCTACACACTCCCGTTCTATCCTGGCCTTCGTTACATGAGCTAAGGAGTTTCAATGTTCAATCAAGATAAATACCTTTCAGTCAAATGGCTGAAGGGCGGACGCGCTTACCCTGAACTTGACTGTTTCGGCATCGTGAATGAAGTTCGTCGCGATCTGGGGCTTCATGAATGGCCGGATTTTGCCGGAGTAACTAAAGACGATGGTGGCCTTGACCGAGAAGCAAAAAGTTTTTCACTGACTCTTTCCCAATGCGAGCCTTGCGCTGGTGCAGGGGTTTATTGCTATTCCGGTTCAACAGTAACGCATGTTGCAGTCGTGGTGGATATCAACGAGCAACTTTATGTTGTGGAATGCAACCCAAAGACCAACGTGACCATCCTTCCATTGCCGCGCTTTATGCGTCGGTTTGTTAAAGTGGAGTTCTGGCAGTGACTATCAGAATTTATCCATCCCGGTTACCCGGCGAGCCGCTGGAAATACATGAACATGGCGCGCTGACTCTTCATCAGTGGTTGTCGAGCAACGTTGATAATTATCGTTCAGATATTAAACACCCGATTGCGGTTGAAGTTGATGGCGAAAATATTCCCGCAACGGAATGGTTCGATTATGTCATAGCCCCATCCAGTGAAGTACGTATCTATCCGATCCCTTACGGGCTGGAGGCCGGGACAATTGCGTGGATAGCTGTTGCTATTTCTGCCGCATCCGTTGCATATGCGCTATTTTTTGCACCAGGCGCGGTCGATCCGGGAGGGTATTCATCAGGAACAGGCGATTCACTCGATGTAAACCCGGCTAAAGCCAACCAGGCTAAGCTTGGGGAGCCGATTCGTGAGCTGTTCGGACGCCGCCGAATTTACCCCGATTACGTAGTACAGCCGGTAACCCGCTTCAGCCAGGATGATCCGACAGTGATGACCGTTGAAATGTTCGTCGCGCTGGGATTCGGACAATTTTCATTCGGCAAAGGGGATATGCGTGTTGGTGCCACGCCTGTTTCATCGCTGGGTGATAGTTTCGCGTACACCGTTTTTCAGCCCGGCCAGAATGTGGCTGGTGATCGCCGTAGCGAAAACTGGTTTAACTCCACTGAAGTTGGAGGCACCAGCTCTGGCGCCGGGCTGGATATGGCCCAGACCGCGCCGGACAAGGATGATGTTGTTGCGCAGTCACTGACGGTGTCTGGAAGCACAATCACGTTTAACGGATTAAGCGCTGACGACGATACTGCAACAAACGAGCTGCCTGATTCGTGGATTGCTGGCGCAACGGTTGAGCTAATCGTACCCGATCAGTTTGTTGTAACCAACGATGGCGCATACAGCCGAATTACCAGTGACAATCTGGCAGAACTCGCCCCTTATGTCGGCATGCCGGTAACGCTCTGGTACAACAGCGTCGACTATAGCCTGTTTATCGCTTCGTATACGCCGCATGCAGACGCTACAGAGGAAGAAGAGGAAGTCCCCGCCTCGGTAACGCTGGCTTATGAGAGTGACACCGGCACGCCTTTTACGGGTATTCCAGAGGGGGATATCAGGCTTTCCGTTTCTCACGCTGGATATCAGTACAAAATTTTCGACGTTGACGGTACAAGTGTGACTCTTCAACGCTTGATTGACGGCGTTGTCAATAACACATGGCCGGGTTTCGTTGCGCGCACCGTGCTTGATTTTGACGCATCTGGCGTTAACCAGAATGATTCCTGGATGGGGCCGTTTCTGGCATGCCCGGATAATGAAACCATCGACATGTTTGAAGTGAATTTCTTCTTCCCGAATGGCATTTGCTGGTACGACAAAAAAGGGAGAAAACAAAACAGAACGGTTCGCTGGGAAGTTCAGTACCGCGTCTATGGCTCTGGTTCTGGATGGATGAGCAAAACCGGCTCGTATAATACAAAAAATATAAATGGTCTTGGTTTTACTGAGCGCATCACGCTGAGTTCTCCTGGCCTTGTTGAAGTGCGGTGTCGACGCACTAACGAGCAGGGACAGGATAACAGCCGCGATAATATGTACTGGCAATCGTTGCGTGGCCGCCTTCTGACCTCGCCGTCATCGTACGCTGGCGTAACGACGATGGGTGTCACGGTGGAAACAGGCGGCAAGCTGGCCGCTCAGTCCGATCGCCGGGTGAACGTGGTAGCGACAAGGATTTACGACACTGGCGCACCAAGAAGCATCTCTGGCGCCCTGTACCACGTTGGTAACTCGCTGGGGCTGGATATGGACACCGACGCCATTGATGCGCTGGAAAGTGCGTACTGGACGCCTGGCAATGAGTTTTTCGATTTCGAGACGACTGACAGCACATCTGCGCTGGAGGTTTTGCAGAAGATAGCCAACGCCGGGAAAAGTTATTTTCTGCTGACGGACGGGCTTGCTTCGGTTGCGCGTGAAGGCGTAAAGCCATGGTCCGGGGTTATCAGTCCGCATGAAATGACTGAAGACCTGCAAACTGCATTCGTTGCTCCCTCCGGTGACGATTATGACGGTGTTGATGTCACGTATATCAACGGAACGACCTGGGCTGAGGAGACGGTACAGTGCCGGACCCCGGATAATCCAACCCCTGTCAAAATCGAAGACTACACTCTTGATGGTGTGCTTGATCGTGATCGCGCGTACCAAATCGGCATGCGCCGGTTGATGAAGTATCAGCAGCAGCGGCTGACCCATACGACATCTACTGAGCTGGACGCACTTTGCTATAACATCGGCGACCGTATCGTGCTGACTGACGATATACCCGGTAGCCAGACGGTCAGCACACTGATTGAGTCGATGGCGTCTGTGGATGGCACAACGACATTCACGGTGACAGAGCGGCTTGACTGGTCGTTTCCAAATCCTCGCGTGCTGATTCGTTATCAGGATGGTTCGGCTTCCTCACTAATGGTGGCGACCAGTGCAGGAGATTACCGGGTTTCCGTGCCTTACCTGGCGACGTTCGATGACATGATTCTTGATGATCCCGGCATTGAACCGCCACGCCTGATTTTCTGCGACTCTTCACGAGTGGGCTATAACGCTCTTGTCTCAGAGATAGCCCCGCAATCAGATGGCACATGTCAGATAACGGCGAAACAGTATAAACCCAGCTTCTACGATCACGACAATGCAACATATCCCGGCGATACAGCCTGATTTCACCTACTTAACTATCACCCGCTTCGGCGGGTTTTTTCGTTTATGAGGCTCATATGACGACTTATAACACCGGCAACCCGCTGGGATCTGCTGCTGCAAAAGACCTTAACGATAATGCGCAAAACATGGATTATCTGATGAATGATCAGGTGAATGATCGACGCAATGATCGTCTTGGACATTCCCGTAAAACCTGGCACGGCATGGAGTCAGCTCATGAAGAACAACTTGCCCGCTTTTCTGCTGCCTTTCAGGAATTTCTTGTTAAGTCCGGATATGACTTTCTCGGCGATTACGAGGACGGTCCCCTTACTTTGACTGCACGAAATCAGACAATCCGGTATCAGGGGCAGTTCTGGAGACTGAATACAGCAACGGATGTTCCGTTCACGACCCGCGGAACGGATGCCATAAGCTGGGCAGAGGATGTTAATCATCTGGTCCTGATGGACGCTGACATGCTGCGTCAGGAACTGGCGCTACCGGATGGAGCCTGGCTGGTAGGACTGGGTGATTTGACGCTGGGTGAGATACTGGCTCAGAAAATCTTCATTATTGTCATTACCGGACAGTCGAATGCAGTCGGTGCAAATAGTGGAGGGCCTAATCCGGCAAGCGATAAAATCGTTATCTGGGATGGTGCAACGGGCGACTGGGGAAGCAGTGATTATACCCGTCCACCGCTGTCACGCTCCAGTCCTAACGGGAACGGCGGCAACAACAATATTGCGCTGGCATTTGCACATCGCCTTGTGGATGAGTTTAAGGCAGAAAAGGTGTTCATCATCTATGATGCGGCAGGTGGGCGTTCCATTGAGGACTGGACAGGGGAGGGGGTTAACTCAGTCCGCTACGCAGCGATAAAAGGCAAGGTTGAAGCGGCGCTGGCCTCACCGGAAATTGTCGCCACAGGGAAGACGAGAGTCGATATGGTTGTCTTTGCGCAAGGGGAAGCTAACGGACTGACAGATACCATTACGGATTACCGCAGCAAGCTTGCCACGCTGGACAGGCAGTTTCGTGCTGAAAGCTGGATGTCTGATACCACACCGATGTTTATCATGGGTATGAGCGGATTACACATGCGTTACCAGGTCTGGCAGGCGCAACTGGATTATTGTGAAAACCACAACCGCAACTGCATTTATGTGAACTCTGCAGGACTAAAGACACAATACGACGTTGATGGTGCAGGAGATTACACGCACTGGCTGGGTACATCCCTTTGGGAACATGGCTATTATCGAATCTGGCAAGCACTGCATGAACGCGGGGTCACACACCGCCATACTCTTGCAGCGTTCTCTGCCCGGGGGGCGGGTCCGTGGAGTGGCGAGGCCATCGCGCTGGCAAAATTTTCGAGCCTGGTAAGTGCAGGCTCCACGACGGGTGATTTTCCGGCGAACGGCCCTGCTGCGTCGCACGCGATTCACTGGGGATACCAGTGTCAAGCGACAAACTATTCTTTGGCTGGCGGCTATCAGAACATGATGGATACTGGCGCTAATTATTCTGTTTCCTGGGGACGCCTGAACACGTTCAGTGCAGTCGCGCAGTACTCATCTGCATTTGGATATGGCAACACGATTAATGCGCCTTATGCCTTTGTTGCTGGGCGGGGACATACTATAGCGGATCCGTATTGCGCGGCTCTCGGGGCGTTTTCTGAATACAAAACCTCACTCGAAGACCCAGTGCGTTTTCAAGTGGGGACAGGAAAATCGGAAACCTTACCTAAAACCGGCTTTGCTGTCTTTGAATCAGGGCGCGCTCTGTTTTCAGGTAACATCGATTTCAGGACAGACAATGCTTTTTCTGTTGGAACGCCAGGCGCCCGCGCGTCAGTTATCTATGCGGGTACTGCTGCAATCAACACCTCTGATATAACGACGAAAAAATTACGTGGAGTGTTAACCGATGCTGAATTACGGGCATGGGCTAAAGTGCCGCCGACAATTTATCAGATACTGGAATCAATGAATGAAAAAGGTGAGGACGCGCGGCTACACGCAGGGCTGATTGCACAGGATGTTGCTACGGCGTTTGAATCTGAGGGGCTGGATCCGCGCCGTTACGCGTTGTTCTGTGAAGACGAAATATTCGAAGAAGTATTCGAACCTCAAATCAGGACTGTTTCACGTCAGAAGCGTGGGCCGGGAGTTATCAGGGAGTCCGGTATTGTTGACGGCGTAGAAGTTACGGTCGAGCGTAGAGTAGAAGACGCGCTTCAGTACAAGCTTGTTAATGATGAGTTCGTGCCAGAGATTGAAGAAGTGGAAGAGACAGTGATGACTCCGGTTCGAAAGTCAGCCGGGCTACGCCTCGGGCTGCGGTATACAGAATGCCTTATTTTTGAAGCAGCTTATCAGCGCTCTGTCAGCACTAAGCTGGCGGCGCGCCTTGATGAGCTTGAGATATGGAGGGCGTCCTTAAATCAGTAAAAGACCATCTGTTCCCGCACCTTACGCAGCCAGGTGCGGGAACAGTGATAGCTAAAATCCAACCCGATCAGTATCTATTCCACTTTTCCGACGAACATATCAGGGCCAATCTGCTGGATGTCTTTGACACTACCGGGGCGGGGGCAGTCCAAAAATGACTCTGAGGTGTCTGTTAAATCCGTGGCGATTCATCTCCTGTTCATCGCTCAGTTAGCTTTTATCCGTTCCCTCAACTTCTTACGCAGCATACATACTTCGGTGCTGGCCGAAGCGTCATACTTTCGTCGGTAATAAACTGATCGGAAATTAACGACGGAGCTAAATCATGATTGCGGTACTTTTTGAAGCTGACGCCCTGCCAGAGGCACAGGAAAGATATCTTCAGCTTGCTGCCGAACTGAAGCCTTTACTGTCAGACACGCCGGGTTTTATTTCTATTGAGCGCTACCAGAGCCTGAGCGCGCCCGGAAAAATTCTTTCTTTGTCATGGTGGGAAGATGAGGAATCTGTAGCAGGATGGAAGCAAAATGTTATGCACTTGGCAGCACAGAAAGAAGGTAAACAGTCAATTTTTTCATTCTACAGAATACGTGTTGCCAGAGTGTTCCGTGATTACTCTTCTGATAAGGAGGCACATCAGCATGTATGACATTCACGTCATTCTAAGCAATACTCCGGGTTCGCTGCCTCACTTGGAAGTGTGCTGGGCAAAAAAGGTGTGCGCCCTGATGGATAGGCGCGCGTGGACAGTAATGGGGAGATTCTTCTATCATGTCATGGGTGCGTTGGCGGAGATGGAGAGAGAGCTTATTGTTGAGCGAACACGGGCAGGTTTAGCTGCTGCGCGCGAAGATGGTCGGATCGGCGGCAGACGGCCAAAGTTAACCGCAGAAGAGTGGGCTCAGGCTGGAAGGTTGATTACTGCAGGTGAGTCAAGAAAACGTTTGGCTATAATTTATGATGTAGGGGTGTCGACGCTATACATAAAATTTCCTGCGCGGTGTTGAGAAGACGCCACGCGTCGTCGTATGCAAGAACGAGCGGCGGCGAACTGGCGAACGTTCGATAGTGCGAGTATTGAATGATTGCCAGTCCGCTTTGAGCGAGAAGCGGAAGTAATGGCGTAACTTGCACTCGACGACTATTTTAGTCAGATTACTAGGTTCGATATATCGACCTAACTAACCTGTGGCTATTCGATAGATATGTCATAGATTAACATGGAAACTGTAGATTGGGAGATGAGAAAATTAATAAAAATCAACTTGATTCAAGAAAACTAATCTACACTAAGCAAGGCGAAAGATGGTTGAGCCAATTCGATGCATTAGACCAGGAAACTGCGAAGCTTCTGCTTAACTCACTGACTCTTGTCTCCCATACTGAATTTCGTCGAAATCTTGAAGCCCTTATTTTGGATGTTTCAACAAAGATAGCGGGTCCAGTCGCCCTTTATGCCGTAAGGGAACTAAAAAAGAAACACGATAAAGGCCAGTTATTCAGCAGCCATGTAGTTCCATTTTTTGATCAAGTAATTAAAAGTAACAATGGGAAAAATGTAAACTCGATCGGTATCTCGTCAGATCAAGGTAGCGAAGCAATTATAGCTCAAATAATTAGACAACTTTCTAAAGCCAATCCGAAAAAAATTCTAAACCACCCTTCTAAAGAAGAACTTCGAGCGCAGAGATGTGACTCTCTGATGTTTATTGATGACTATATTGGGTCTGGGCAGAGAGTCTCTGATTTTATTGATGCATTCTGGAGAGATAGAACTATAGCCTCTTGGCTATCATCAAAACACATTAAAATTCAGGTTGTAGCTTATTCTGCCACGGCTCAAGGACTCAGGCGCCTAGGATTTTTGAAAGCGTCTCCAGAATTGATTATCTACCGAGATTCAGCAACCTTTATAACCCTCCCAATTAAGGTGGAAAGAAGAGAGGCACTACTGAAACTTTGTGAGAAATATGGGCGTAAGGCATTGAAAGGGAGAAAGCATTTTTGGTGGGGTTATCAAAAAAGTATGTCTTCGCTTGTTTTTGAGCATGGGTGTCCTAACAATACACCAGCTATATTATGGGATTCCGATGACCAAAAAGGGAAGTGGGTTGGTATATTTCCAAATAGGACTGTGGATACAGTAACGGCTTCGGTTTTTCCACCTGAAATTGTGTGTGGTGATCCCATACAAACCCTCCATGATGTAGGTCAGACACGATTGGCGAGGTCAGGTGCACTAATGAGGAGGGGGACGGTTGGAACTCTCATTCTCGTGGTTCTAGGGTTGATCGCAAAAGGCCAACGTAAGCGTTCAACTATTTGCTATGCGACAGGATTAAACTCAAAGGACTGTGAACTACTTCTTTCGAAATGTATTAAGTGGAAATTCCTAACCCCTGAGCGAAGGATCACCCCTCGGGGACTCTCGGAACTATCTGCGGCGAAGCAGATATCCTTTTCACCAAAAGGATATCTTGCCGTTGGTTCCGACTACTACTATCCTAGGCAACTGAGAGAGACTACGTATGACTAGTGCTAACGAGCAACACAAAGTTACCCCTCGGGGAATGATAGAGGGTTGCTACACCACCTTACAGTGGATGTTGGGGTATGGATTTCCTGAGCCTCACGAAAAAGCCCACGCTTGGCTGGAGACGGCGCACTCTGCCTCTTCCGGCGTAAGTCTTGGGTCACCAGAGCGCGCCGTCGCCTGCGGCGACGCATCGGAGTAGTTATATGTGGTCCTCTCAATCCTACAAAAACCTGGGGCTAGCCAACGGGCTTCCAGAATCCTTGCTCAATGATGCTATCGCCCAGAGCGAGCTTCTTATTTACTCGGAATACACCCTCCCCCCCATTTTAAGTCTCAAACACTTGGCCAAACGTACTAGTGTTGAATACGAGTTGCTTCGCAGTTTCGTGTGTCGGGGTGCAATAAAAGGGGTCGAGAACCTTGAAATTTATAAGAAGTTTTCTATTCGTAAGCGATCTGGTGGACGCCGTTTTATTCATATTCCATCCCCAAAGCTGATGCACACTCAGCGTTGGATCAGTGAATATATTCTCAAAGACCTGCCTGTTCATCCTGCAAGTCATGCTTTCAGAAAGGGAAGCTCAATTCAGAAGTGCGCTTTGCGACATTGCGGAGCTAAATGGCTCATTAAGATTGATATTGCAGATTTCTTCAGTTCAGTGTCTGAAATTCAGGTCTACCGTATTTTTAGATCTTTAAACTATCAACCATTAGTAGCCTTTGAGCTTGCGCGTCTATGTACGGTTGGCACCTCTGGTGTAGGCCCTAGACTCAAGTTTCCACAGTGGCGGGTAAAGGCATTCAATGAGGCTATCCCGCTATATCACCAGACGTTGCTAGGTTATTTGCCGCAGGGAGCGCCCACTAGCCCATTCCTTGCAAATCTCGTAATGAAACACTGTGATAAGTCTTTGCATGCCTTGGCCCAAAAGAATGGCTTAGTTTATACACGCTATAGTGATGACCTGAGCTTCTCTACAAGAGACAAGAGTTTTGGGCGATCTCGGGCTAAGAATTTTGTTTTTGAGGCTTACAAAATCATTTCGCAGTCTGGCTTTCGGCCACAATACAGAAAAACTACAATTGTACCGCCAGGTGGTAAAAAGATCATATTAGGCTTGAATGTAGAATCAGAATTTCCAAAGCTAGCGAAGGGTACAAGGGACACCATTCGGCAACATCTCTACTTCTTGGAAAAGGTGGGGCCTGTGCAACATGCCTTCAATCGAAAATTCGACTCTGTATGGGGGCTAAAGTCACACATCCGTGGGTTAATTGACTACGCAAACATGGTTGAACCCGACTTTGCTAAGGTTTCTCTTGAAAAGTTCAAATCTATTGAATGGCCAGTATAAGTGGCAGACCAGCTTATGAAATGTCGCCACAATATTGTTTCTGACACAGGGCTGATGCAGCAGCCCTATTAACAACTCATACTGATCTACTCCTATTTATTAATGAGTCACGATGTGAGTAACGTCCGCTCCTGGCACAGAGTGGACTGTCAGGTTAGGTTTGGCTCTGTGCCATAAGACTGCCAGCTCAGGTCTGAGCTAATACTACTCAAGCGATATGATGGTTCAAGGCGTTTAATCTGAAACCAGCCACATATCAGCCTCTTCAAACATTTCCTGCACAATACGGCTTATCTGTTCCTTCTCATGCTTGCTGGCGTCAGTGTTGATCGCCGGCTGCGTCATCATCGGTTTAACCCGGACATCAGCATCGGGGAAAATCCGGTGAACCCTCTTGGTCAACTCGCCCAGAATGATATCTTTTGCACCGGGCAGGCCATCAAAATTCCTTTTGTCATAAACGAGTTCCACGAACATTGC
>NZ_JAHLRC010000081.1:0-15862 GCF_018919545.1 Citrobacter sp. S46_ASV_140 | reverse complement strand
TTCAACGTTCTTTTCCATTTTCAGGATGACAGAGGTAATAACAAAAGTAACAACGGTTCCCGCGGTGACTCCTGCAATGGTCGCGAGGAAAGAACCTTTCGGCGTTAATGCCAGATAGGCGAATATAGATCCTGGGCTTGGCCCCGCAACTAACCCACCGTCCAGCAGGTGGAATACCCACGTCCCGGTCATTCCCCCGGCAATCATCGCGATCAGGGTCAGAGGCTTCATCAGCACATACGGGAAATACAGTTCATGAATACCACCGAGGAAGTGGATAATCATGGCGCCTGGCGCAGACTTTTTACTCATCCCTTTGCCAAAGATAGCAAAGCCGAGTAACAAACCTAATCCCGGCCCTGGGTTAGATGCCACCATGAAGAAAATTGATTTTCCCGTTTCAGAAGCTTGCTGCATCCCCAGCGGATAATACACCCCCTGATCGATGGCATTGTTCAGAAAGAGGATTTTTGCCGGCTCATTGATTACGGATAGCAACGGCAGATAGCCCGCATGAACCAACGCTTCAATACACTCCTTCACGAAATTATTGGCAATGAGAACCGCCGGGCCGATAACTTCAAACCCCAGCAAGCATAAGAGCATTCCCGCAATACCAAGAGAAAAATTATTGATAACCATCTCGAAGCCTGCAGGAATGCGTTTTTCCAGCAGACGGTCGATATGCTTAATCACCCAACCGCCAAGCGGCCCCATTACCATCGCGCCAAGGAACATCGGGATATCCGCGCCCACAATAACGCCAATAGAACCAATGCCCCCCATCACCGCACCGCGTTTCCCGCCAACCAGATGTCCCCCAGTGGAGCCAATCATGACGGGCAGTAAATAGGTAATCATCGGACCGACAATTTTGGCGAAATGCTCATTCGGCATCCAACCAGTAGGAATAAATAATGCGGTAATAAAACCCCAGGCAATAAATGCGCCGATGTTGGGAATGACCATTGCAGTCAAAAACCCACCAAAAGCCTGGACTTTGGCACGAGCAGACTTGTTTTCCATAATAATGTCCTGAAAGGAAACCGTTAATTATGCTTGAGCGATAATATCCGCCAATTGTTTTTCTGATTTAGCCGCTAACAAAGCGGTTAGTGCTTCCTCTTCACATAATAATTCGCTTAAGGCCTGAATAGCGCCAATGTGTGAATCAGCATTAGCCGCCGACAATCCGATTAATAATCTGATGCCTTCATCGTCTTCGGCAAATTTCACTTCCTGTTTGAGAAGCGTTAATGACATACCGGTTTTTAACGCGCCACACTCCGGTCGAGCGTGCGGCATGGCGACGCCTGGCGCTAAAATATAATAAGGACCATTGTTAATCGTTGAGTCTTTGATGGCCTGAATATAATTTGAATTGACATAATGATTGGCAAGTAAGGATGACATAGAAAAGTCAATTGCCTCCTGCCAGTTCTTTGCTGAATTTTTTATTGAGATAGATGATTCGGGAAAGTAATCAATCAGCCGCATACATTTTCCTTATTTTATTTTTAGGGTACGAGTTAGCGTTAAAAATAAAATACGCGCACGGCGAAATGAAATCAATCGAGGAGAAAACTACATACAGCGCAGAATGTTTTTTGGTGATGCCTTTAAAAACAATAGATTGAGAAAAGAAATATAAAAATCAACAGCAATAATGTGATTCAAGTTGCAAATATAAAACATCGCTAAATATCATATTTGTGATGCAAATCTACATTTTCGAGTTGCATGCGACCAAATAAATTTACTTACTTTAAAAAAACGGGCCGCATAAGCGACCCGTTTTCACCTGTAATCAAAATTACAGCAGTTCTTTTGCTTTCGCGACAACGTTGTCGACAGTGAAGCCAAACTCTTCAAACAGCAGCTCAGCCGGTGCAGACTCACCAAAGGTAGTCATACCAACGATAGCGCCGTTCAGGCCCACGTATTTGAACCAGTAGTCTGCGATACCCGCTTCCACTGCAACACGTGCGGAAACAGCTTTCGGCAGTACGGACTCGCGATAAGCGGCATCCTGTTTGTCGAACGCGTCGGTAGACGGCATGGAAACCACGCGCGCTTTAACGCCTTCAGCGGTCAGTTTGTCCCAGGCAGCCACAGCCAGCTCAACTTCAGAACCGGTAGCGATGAAGATCAGTTCCGGCTGACCGGCGCAATCTTTCAGCACGTAACCACCGCGCGCGATGTTCGCCAGCTGCTCTTCGGTACGTTCCTGCTGTGCCAGGTTCTGGCGGGAGAGGATCAGCGCGGTCGGACCGTCCTGACGCTCTACTCCGTATTTCCATGCAACGGCAGATTCAACCTGGTCACACGGACGCCAGGTGCTCATGTTCGGGGTCACGCGCAGCGAAGCTACCTGCTCTACCGGCTGGTGAGTCGGGCCATCTTCGCCCAGACCGATGGAGTCGTGGGTATAGACCATCACCTGACGCTGTTTCATCAGCGCAGCCATACGCACCGCGTTACGGGCATATTCCACAAACATCAGGAAGGTGGAGGTGTACGGCAGGAAGCCACCGTGCAGGGAGATACCGTTAGCGATAGCGGTCATACCGAATTCACGTACACCGTAATGGATGTAGTTACCGGCAGTATCTTCGTTGATAGCTTTAGAACCAGACCACAGAGTCAGGTTACTTGGTGCCAGGTCAGCGGAGCCGCCGAGGAATTCAGGCAGCAGAGGACCAAACGCTTCAATCGCGTTCTGAGACGCTTTACGGCTGGCGATTTTCGCCGGGTTAGCCTGCAGCTTAGCGATGAACTCGTTCGCTTTTGCGTCGAAGTCAGACGGCATTTCACCTTTCATACGACGGGTGAATTCAGCGGCTTCCTGCGGGAAGGCTTTCGCATAAGCAGCGAACTTCTCGTTCCATGCAGCTTCTTTTGCCTGGCCTGCTTCTTTCGCATCCCACTGCGCGTAGATTTCAGACGGAATTTCAAACGGCGCGTATTTCCAGCCCAGCTGTTCGCGGGTCAGTGCGATTTCTGCATCACCCAGCGGCGCACCGTGAGAGTCGTGGGTACCAGCTTTATTCGGGGAACCGAAACCGATGATGGTTTTGCACATCAGCAGGGACGGTTTGTCGGTCACAGCGCGAGCTTCTTCAACTGCGCGCTTAATCGCGTCAGCATCGTGACCATCAACGCCACGAACCACGTGCCAGCCGTAAGCTTCGAAACGCTTAGCGGTGTCATCGGTGAACCAGCCTTCAACGTGGCCATCGATAGAGATGCCGTTGTCATCGTAGAACGCTACCAGTTTACCCAGCTTCAGCGTACCGGCCAGGGAACATACCTCGTGAGAGATACCTTCCATCATGCAGCCGTCGCCCATGAAAGCATAGGTGAAGTGGTCAACGATGTCGTGACCAGGACGGTTAAACTGCGCCGCCAGCGTTTTTTCGGCGATAGCCATACCCACAGCATTCGCAATGCCCTGACCCAGAGGACCGGTAGTGGTTTCAACACCCGCGGTGTAACCCACTTCCGGGTGACCCGGCGTTTTGGAATGCAGCTGACGGAAGTTCTGCAGCTCGGACATCGGCAGATCGTAGCCGGTGAGGTGCAGCAGGCTGTAAATCAGCATGGAGCCGTGGCCGTTGGACAGCACGAAGCGGTCACGGTCAGCCCAGGACGGGTTAGTCGGGTTGTGGTTCAGGAAATCACGCCACAGGACTTCGGCAATGTCAGCCATACCCATCGGGGCACCCGGGTGACCGGATTTGGCTTTCTGTACTGCGTCCATGCTCAGCGCACGAATAGCATTGGCAAGCTCTTTACGTGAGGACATTTTGACTCCAGATCGGATAATGAAGGCTGAGCCCTTAACGACTTGACGACAGCGCGTTTTGGGCTACGCCGGAAAAAAGTGCCAACAATGTAACCCAAGCCGCGTGTCATGTACATGGAGCATCCTTTTACCGCTTCAGAAATCTCTGGATCATGCGCGCAAGTTGCGCAATCTTCTCGCCCGCTGAATGTTCTTTTCTTTATACTTAGGCCGAGCGTTGGTTTACCTGCAAACGACGCATTTTTTAGAATAATCCTGACTTTGTGCGGAAGAGAAAAAATGAAAATTCGCGCTTTACTGCTTGCTACGAGCATGGCGGCGGCATTGACCGGCTGCCAGAACATGGACTCAAACGGACTGCTTTCTTCTGGTGCAGAGGCTTTTCAGGCCTATAGTCTGAGCGATACTCAGGTAAAAGCGCTGAGCGATCAGGCCTGTAAAGATATGGACAGCAAGGCTACTATCGCCCCTGCCAGCAGCGAGTACGCAACGCGTCTTGGCAAAATCGCCGCCGCGCTTGGCGACAACATTAACGGCCAGCCGGTGAACTACAAAGTCTATATGGCGAAAGATGTGAATGCCTTTGCCATGGCGAACGGTTGTATCCGCGTGTACAGCGGCCTGATGGATATGATGACCGATAACGAAGTCGAAGCGGTGATCGGCCACGAAATGGGCCACGTCGCGCTGGGTCATGTGAAAAAAGGCATGCAGGTCGCGCTGGGCACTAACGCAGTACGTGCAGCAGCGGCTTCCGCTGGCGGCATTGTCGGCAGCCTGTCGCAGTCGCAATTGGGCGATCTTGGCGAGAAACTGGTGAACTCGCAGTTCTCCCAGCGTCAGGAATCCGAAGCGGATGATTACTCGTATGATTTGTTGCGCAAACGTGGGATCAATCCGGCAGGACTGGCCACCAGCTTTGAGAAACTGGCTAAACTGGAAGCAGGACGCCAAAGCTCAATGTTTGACGATCACCCGGCATCTGCAGAACGTGCGCAACACATTCGCGATCGCATGAGCGCAGACGGGATAAAATAATCCTCGAACAGTGCCGGATGGTGGCGTGAACGCCTTATCCGGCCTACAAATTCAGCAATAATGTAGGCCGGACTAGCGTCAGCGACATCCGGCAAAATAGTCCGAAACCCGTTATTCGCCTTTCTTCGCCGCCTGGATATACAGCATTTCCAGTGCCAGCGTAGCCGCCGCCAGCGCGGTGATCTCTGACTGATCGTAGGCCGGAGCCACTTCCACCACATCCATCCCGACGATATTCAGATCTTTCAGACCACGTACCAGCTTGATCGCGCGATCGGAAGTCAGACCGCCGATCACGGGCGTACCGGTTCCTGGAGCAAACGCCGGATCGAGGCAGTCGATATCAAAGGTCAGATACACCGGCATATCACCAACAATCTGCTTAACCTGGGCGATGACGTCATCTACGCCGCGATCGTTCACCTGGCAAGCATCCAGCACGGTAAAGCCGTTATCTTTGTCGAACTCGGTACGAATACCGATCTGCACAGAGTGATTCGGATCGATCAGACCTTCGTTCGGCGCAGTGTAGAACATGGTACCGTGGTCGAATTCACAGCCGTTAGCGTAGGTGTCGGTGTGGGCATCAAAGTGCACCAGCGCCATTTTACCAAAGTGTTTAGCGTGCGCGCGCAGGAGCGGCAGCGTGACGAAGTGGTCACCGCCGAAAGAGAGCATGCGCTTACCGGCAGAAAGCAACTTCTCAGCATGCGCCTGCAGTTTTTCACTCATTTCACGGGCATCACCGAACGCATAAACCAGATCGCCGCAGTCCACCACGTTCAGACGCTCGCGCATATCGAAGTTCCACGGGAAGCGATTGTGTTCCCACGCCAGGTTAGTGGAAACCTGACGGATCGCAGCCGGACCATGACGACCGCCCGCGCGGCCAGACGTTGCCATATCAAACGGTACGCCGGTGATCACCCAATCGGCGTCGCTGTCGTACGGCATGAAGCTCATCGGCAGACGCAAAAAACCAAAGGCGTTAGAAACCAGGGAGTTGTCGTATTGATGACCTAAGGTGCTCATGGCAAAAACCTCATATTCGTCGGTATAAAAAAACCCTTCCGCGTCGTTAGGCCCGACGAGGAAGGGTTAGATTTTTTAAAACAGATTTTGTGTAATTATCGCCTTAAAACTTCCCCGCTTCAAGCAGCGCTTTTATTGACGACATGGCGGCGGGGCATAGCCATTACTGTCCGCCGGGAATGCCTGCGCAGAGCAAGGCGAGAGCGTTTTAACGACCAGGCCCTGCAAAGCAAATGCGGCGAAACCAATCACTCCGATGTTGCGCCTGTCACCCTGCGCAGAGTTAGCGGCGTAGGAGTCAGAAACATCAGAAAACCGAAATTCGGCTTCAGTATACTTATCTTTTCTGAACCCTTTGATTGCCAGCGAATCTCCCGCATTAACAATATAACCGCTGTTATTCAGCGAACCAGGTTTGCCGTTAAGTACATCAAGCCCATCTACAGTCGCGACGATTTCATAGTTCGTATCTCGACTGTGATTGCGCACATACAATTGATAATTTGTCCCCACCCTGGCTGGAAGACTATATTGCCATTGCCCAACAGAGGAGTTGTAAAGACGGGTAATAGGGATAGAATTAAAATTAGCATCGCGAACAGCATATTCCAAATCACTAATGCGTATGCTGTATACTCTATCGTAACCCGTCGAATACTTTGCAGAATAATTTATTAATATGACTTCGGCAGGGTCGCGCTCCGCACGTTCTACAGATACGCCCGTTACCGTTGAGTGCACGTCGCCGCCCCAGGCCGTTCCCACGCCTGGCGAAGGTGCACTGCTATAATATGCGGGCACGGAACAGCCACCAGCAAGTAAAAAAATTACGGCAAAAAACACGTTCCACTTAAATCCCTTCATCTCGATTCCTTTTCTGTTTCCGAGTTATTACATCGGCAACAGTAGAGTTCTAAAAAGATAAAAGAAAGAGTTGCCACCATATTTCAGATTTCATTAATAAAAAAAGAGCCGGTTTATATAAATAAGCCGGCTCTCAAGCAGATATATCTTAATTACTCGTCTTCGAGATAGGTATATCCGTACAGACCTGCCTCAAACTCTTCGAGGAACTGCTGCTGCAACTCGGTATCCAGATCGGTGTTTTTCACTTGATCACGGAACTGCGTTAGCAGGGTGTTCGGATCCAACTGCACATACTGCAGCATATCCGCCACGGTATCCCCTTCGTCAGACAGCTCAACTTCCACGCTGCCGTCAGGGAAGACGAACACGTCAACCGCTTCAGTATCACCGAACAGGTTGTGCATGTTGCCAAGGATCTCCTGGTACGCACCCACCATAAAGAAGCCCAGCATCGGCGGGTTCTCCGGGTCGTATTCCGGCATCGGCATGGTGGTCGCAATGCCGTCACCATCAACATAGTGGTCGATAGCGCCATCAGAGTCACAGGTGATATCCAGCAGCACCGCACGGCGCTCAGGAGCCTTGTTCAGCCCTTCCAACGGCATCACCGGGAACAGCTGATCGATCCCCCACGCATCCGGCATCGACTGGAACAGCGAGAAGTTGACGTAAATCTTATCCGCCATACGCTCCTGCAACTCGTCGATAATCGGACGGTGCGCGCGGTTGCTCGGGTCGAGTTGTTTTTGCACATCGTGACACATGTTCAGATAGAGCTGTTCTGCCCACGCGCGTTCCTGCAGGCTAAAGGTGCCTGAAGAGTACCCAACGTGAATATCGTGCAGATCCATCTGGCTGTCGTGCAGCCATTCACGCAGCGAACGACGGGTTCCCGGCTCATGCATCTCTTGCCAGGTTTCCCACATGCTTTGCAGGGCACGCGGCGCATCGTCAGCCGGAGGCGTTGCTTCGGTATGCTCGCTACGCTCAACGCCGATAATATTAGACACCAGCACGGTATGATGCGCGGTAACAGCGCGACCGGATTCGGTAATTACCGTCGGGTGCGGCAGACCGTGCTCTTCACAGGCGTCGCCAATCGCCCAGATGATGTTGTTCGCGTATTCGTTCAGGCCGTAGTTTACGGAGCAGTCAGACTGCGAACGGGTACCTTCGTAGTCCACGCCCAGGCCACCGCCCACGTCGAAGCACTGGATATTTACGCCAAGCTTGTGCAGCTCAACGTAGAAACGCGCCGACTCACGTACGCCGGTGGCAATATCACGAATGTTCGCCATCTGTGAGCCGAGGTGGAAGTGCAGCAACTGAATACTGTCCAGACGACCGCGCTCGCGCAGCATTTCTACCAGTTGCAGCACCTGGTTTGCCGCCAGGCCGAATTTCGATTTCTCTCCGCCGGAGGACTGCCATTTGCCGGAGCCCTGCGACGCCAGACGCGCACGCACGCCCAGACGCGGAACAACATTCAGTCGTTCAGCTTCATCCAGCACGATAGCGATTTCAGACATCTTCTCGATGACCAGATAGATCTTATGGCCCATCTTTTCGCCAATTAGCGCCAGGCGGATGTATTCGCGGTCTTTATAGCCGTTACACACGATCACGCTGCGGGTCATTCCGGCATGAGCCAGAACGGCCATCAGTTCAGCTTTAGAACCGGCTTCCAGCCCCAGCGGTTCGCCGGAGTGGATCAGCGATTCAATCACGCGACGGTGCTGGTTAACCTTGATCGGGTAAACGAGGAAATAGTCACCGTTGTAGCCGTAAGACTCACGGGCGCGCTTAAACGCGGCGTTAATCGAACGCAGACGGTGTTGCAGGATCTGCGGGAAGCAGAACAATGCAGGCAAACGCTGGCCCTGCGCTTCACGGGCTTTCACCAACTCAGCAAGGTCAACGCGCGCTTCTGGTACGTCGGGATCCGGGCACACGCTGATGTGGCCCAGTTCATTGACGTCATAGTAGTTATTACCCCACCAGGCAATATTGTAAGTACGCAGCATCTTGCTGGCTTCCTGGGAACTCATTGCAACCTCCTGCATGGAGCGTAGTACACCGTGTTCGCCTGCTGACGAAGGCGAACCCAAAGAAATGTCGTCAGACATAGCGAACCTCAAATTTTATTAACAAGTGTAAAACAGTTGACTACTATCGCAATCCGAAGACGCGATAACAACCCAAATACAGGCAGAATTTCCAGCAGATAGTGCTGACGCTCCGACTGTGCGACCGGTTTCTTTTTCATATCAATGTAAACACGTAACCGAACTTAATGCTGACGGTTCGGCGAAACCACGAGAAAACTCTTGTTTACCAAGAGCGCCCTTGTTCAGTTCTTAGTGACCGTTGCCGGCCCTGGAGTCCTGAGAAGCGCCGAGATGGGTATAACATCGGCAGGTATGCAAGATGCAGATTGCGGGGGACATATGTACACCAGAACGGTGCGACAGATTCAGCAGAATACAACGGTTCATTATCTCGTATCACCTCCACGGTTGCTCCTGACGGAACGAACCCACAAGCCAAAGCTAAAGTTTTAACCCGGCTGGAAGTGGCAACACGATGAAAACGTCGTGTGCTTTTTTGTCTATCCTCAATAAATCGAGTTGCGGGAAGGCGGCAACGCAGTGATTCCCCGGGCGCTTACAGGAGTAAGTGACTGGGGCGAGTATTGCCAACGCACATGCAACTTGAAGTATGACGGATATGAGCCGCGCGCCGCGTTTTATACCGACAACAGTACGAAAAAGCAAAAGATAAATACGCGCATTGCCAGCACCGTCAGGAAAAATTTCCAGTTACATTTTCAGTACAATGCGAGCTCAATCAAAAAAAGCTGGAAATCAGGCGCAGAACCGCCTTAAAATAGCCGTCCAGATGTTAATCCATCTATACCGATTAACACTCAGACTGCCAGTGTCCGTCATCTGCAGACTCATGGTAGAATCTTCTACACATGGCTATTCCACTCGACAGTTTGAGCTAACTACATTCTCCTTAGGTGAAATTAAATATGGCAAAACACCTTTTTACGTCCGAGTCCGTATCAGAAGGGCATCCTGACAAAATCGCTGACCAAATCTCTGATGCCGTGCTGGATGCAATCCTGGAGCAGGATCCGAAAGCACGCGTTGCCTGCGAAACCTACGTCAAAACCGGCATGGTTTTAGTTGGCGGTGAGATCACCACCAGCGCATGGGTTGATATCGAAGAGATCACCCGTAACACGGTTCGCGAAATTGGCTATGTGCATTCCGACATGGGCTTTGATGCCAACTCTTGTGCGGTACTGAGCGCGATTGGTAAACAGTCTCCGGACATCAACCAGGGTGTTGACCGTGCGGATCCGCTGGAACAGGGTGCAGGCGACCAGGGTCTGATGTTTGGTTATGCAACCAACGAAACCGACGTGCTAATGCCAGCCCCGATTACCTATGCTCACCGTCTGGTGCAGCGTCAGGCTGAAGTGCGTAAAAACGGCACCTTATCCTGGCTGCGCCCGGATGCAAAAAGCCAGGTAACCTTCCAGTATGACGACGGTAAAATCGTCGGGATCGATGCGGTTGTTCTGTCGACTCAGCACTCTGAAGATATCGATCAGAAATCGCTGCAAGAAGCCGTTATGGAAGAGATCATCAAACCGGTACTGCCGACTGAATGGCTGACAGCTTCAACCAAGTTCTTCATCAACCCAACTGGTCGTTTCGTTATCGGCGGTCCAATGGGTGACTGCGGTCTGACGGGTCGTAAAATCATCGTTGATACCTACGGCGGCATGGCCCGTCACGGCGGCGGCGCATTCTCTGGTAAGGATCCGTCTAAAGTTGACCGTTCCGCAGCTTATGCAGCCCGCTACGTAGCGAAAAACATCGTTGCCGCTGGCCTGGCTGACCGTTGTGAGATTCAGGTTTCCTACGCAATCGGCGTGGCTGAACCGACCTCTATCATGGTGGAAACGTTCGGTACTGAAAAAGTGCCTTCAGAGCAGCTGACCCTGCTGGTGCGTGAGTTCTTCGACCTGCGCCCGTATGGCCTGATTCAGATGCTGGATCTGCTGCACCCGATTTACAAAGAAACCGCTGCTTACGGTCACTTTGGTCGCGAACATTTCCCATGGGAAAAAACCGACAAAGCCGCCCTGCTGCGTGAAGCTGCCGGTCTGAAGTAATACCCCTACGGCTCAACGCTTATGAAGACCAGCCTCGTGCTGGTCTTTTTTTATGTCATTTGCTCTCCCATCCCCCATCGCTATAACCACGCTAATTTCATTTGCCTCAATAACAAATGAAAGCGATTACATAGCACGGTATTTCTATCTACCTTGAATTCACATCTCTTAGTTACCAGCATTGCATCACTGTTACATCATATTTCAGCATTGTCTTAAAATCAGCCAATCACCTTTATTCTATAATAATAAATAATGTTAACTTTCAACCCATTAAACAATAATCCACATGAATGCCAGTGTAACCGATTACACTAATGTGATGTGATTCGCATTTTTTTACCCCGTACTCACCTACCCTTAACATCAACAAAACTAGCTACCCAACGGAGGGCATCATGCCTGACAATAAAAAAACGGGGCATTCCAACAAAGCCATGACATTTTTTGTCTGCTTCCTGGCAGCCCTGGCTGGATTACTTTTTGGCCTGGATATCGGTGTTATTGCCGGTGCTTTACCATTCATCACCGACGAGTTCCAAATTACCCCACACACTCAGGAATGGGTGGTGAGTTCCATGATGTTTGGTGCGGCAGTGGGCGCCGTCGGCAGCGGTTGGCTCTCCTTCAAGCTGGGGCGTAAAAAAAGCCTGATGATCGGCGCAATCCTGTTTGTTGCCGGTTCGCTGTTCTCCGCCGCAGCGCCAAACGTTGAAGTGCTGCTGGTTTCCCGCGTGCTGCTCGGCCTGGCAGTCGGCGTTGCGTCTTATACCGCACCGTTGTACTTGTCCGAAATCGCCCCGGAAAAAATTCGCGGCAGCATGATTTCTATGTATCAGTTAATGATCACCATCGGTATTTTAGGTGCGTATCTTTCCGATACGGCGTTTAGCTACAGCGGCGCATGGCGCTGGATGCTGGGCGTGATCATCATCCCTGCCCTGTTACTGCTGGTTGGCGTCATCTTCCTGCCGGACAGCCCGCGTTGGTTTGCGGCTAAACGTCGTTTTGTCGATGCCGAACGCGTTCTGTTGCGTCTGCGTGACACCAGCGCTGAAGCCAAACGCGAGCTGGATGAAATTCGTGAAAGCCTGCAAGTGAAGCAGAGCGGCTGGGCGCTGTTTAAAGAAAACAGCAACTTCCGCCGCGCAGTTTTCCTTGGCGTCCTGTTACAGGTGATGCAGCAGTTCACCGGGATGAACGTCATTATGTATTACGCACCAAAAATCTTTGAGCTGGCGGGTTACACCAACACCACCGAACAGATGTGGGGGACCGTTATTGTCGGTCTGACCAACGTGCTGGCAACCTTTATCGCCATTGGCCTGGTTGACCGCTGGGGCCGTAAACCTACGCTGATCCTCGGCTTTATCGTCATGGCCGTCGGTATGGGCGTGCTGGGTACCATGATGCACGTGGGTATTCACTCGCCAGCCGCACAATACTTCGCAGTGCTGATGCTGCTAATGTTTATCGTTGGCTTTGCGATGAGCGCCGGTCCGCTGATTTGGGTACTGTGCTCTGAAATCCAGCCGCTGAAAGGCCGCGATTTCGGCATCACCTGCTCTACCGCAACTAACTGGATTGCCAACATGATTGTCGGCGCAACCTTCCTGACGATGCTGAACTCGCTGGGCAGCGCCAACACCTTCTGGGTCTACGGTGGCCTGAACGTACTGTTCATCTTCCTGACCCTGTGGCTGATCCCTGAAACTAAAAACGTCTCTCTGGAACACATTGAACGTAACCTGATGAAAGGTCGTAAACTGCGCGAAATTGGCGCACACGACTAATCTCGTTAGGCTTCCTCCCCCGTGGGAGGGAGCCTTCCTCTTGCAGTCCCTTCCCTGTCGCACTATCCTCTGGCGTTATGAAAACCTCCCGTCTCCCGATCGCCATCCAGCAAGCCGTTATGCGCAGCCTGCGGGAAAAACTCGCTCAGGCCAATCTCAAGCTCGAACGCCAATACCCGGAACCAAAGCTGGTTTACCAACAGCGCGGAACCGCCGCGGGTACCGCGTGGCTACAAACCTACGAAATTCGTCTTAATCCAGTTTTGCTGATGGAGAATGTTGACGCGTTCGTTAACGAAGTGGTGCCCCATGAACTGGCGCATCTACTGGTGTGGAAACACTTTGGCCGCGTACCGCCGCACGGGAAAGAGTGGAAATGGATGATGGAGAGCGTGCTGGGCGTACCGGCCCGGCGCACGCATCAGTTTGAGCTGCAATCCGTGCAGCGTAAGACCTTTACATACCGCTGTAAGTGTCAGGAGCACCAACTGACCGTCCGCCGCCATAACCGCGTTGTACGCGGCGAAGCCACCTACCGCTGCGTTCACTGCGGTCAACCGCTGGTTGCAGAATAATCTTCAGAATTATCAGGAACTTTTCTGATCTAACTGATTGCATACAGGAATGACTTTCGCTACGTTGCGGGCTCGTTTTGACACGGAGTTCGTGATGTACCGTAATCTTTCTTTTGCTGCGGCCTTGTTAGCCGCTGCGTTTTCAGGCTCGGTTTTAGCCGAAGGCATCAACAGTTTTTCTCAGGCAAAAGCAGCAGGCGTTAAAGTTAACGCCGATGCGCCAGGCGATTTCTATTGCGGATGTAAAATTAACTGGCAAGGAAAAAAAGGGGTCGTTGACCTCGAATCCTGCGGCTATAAAGTGCGAAAAAATGAAAACCGCGCCAGTCGAATTGAATGGGAACACGTGGTCCCCGCCTGGCAATTTGGTCATCAGCGCCAGTGCTGGCAGGACGGAGGGCGTAAAAACTGCGCTAAAGATCCGGTCTATCGCAAAATGGAAAGCGATATGCATAACCTGCAGCCCGCGGTGGGTGAGGTCAATGGCGATCGCGCAAACTTTATGTACAGCCAGTGGAACGGTGGCGAAGGCCAATATGGACAATGCACCATGAAGGTTGACTTCAAAGAGAAAGTTGCCGAGCCGCCAGCCCGCGCCCGTGGCGCCATCGCGCGTACCTATTTTTACATGCGCGACCAATACAACCTGACGCTCTCCCGCCAGCAAACTCAGCTTTTTAATGCCTGGAATAAGCAGTATCCGGTCACCGATTGGGAGTGTGAGCGCGACGAACGCATTGCAAAGGTACAGGGGAACCATAACCCCTATGTGCAACGCGCTTGCCAGGCGCAAAAGAGCTAACCTACACTAGCAGCAATATTTTTTAACCATGCCCTGGCCTTTTGCAGCCCAGGGCCATGACGCGGATGTTTAACTATGCGCATTCCTCGCATTTATCACCCTGAGCCACTCACTTCCGGCAGCCAAATTTCACTGTGTGAAGACGCTGCCAACCATATCGGCCGCGTGCTGCGTATGGGGCCAGGCCAGGCGCTACAGCTGTTTGATGGCAGCAATCAGGTATTCAACGCCGAAATCACCCACGCCAGTAAGAAAAGCGTAGACGTGAAGGTGCTTAACGCTGAACTCGACGATCGAGAATCGCCGCTGCACATCCACCTGGGCCAGGTGATGTCGCGGGGTGAAAAAATGGAATTTACTATCCAAAAATCGATTGAACTGGGTGTAAGCCTCATTACGCCACTTTTTTCTGAGCGCTGCGGCGTTAAACTGGACAGCGAACGCCTGAACAAGAAGCTCCAGCAGTGGCAGAAAATCGCCATTGCCGCCTGCGAACAGTGCGGTCGTAATCGGGTGCCTGAAATTCGCCCGGCGATGGATCTGGAAGCGTGGTGCGCCGAACAGGATGAAGGTCTGAAACTGAACCTGCATCCCCGCGCCAGCGCCAGCATCAATACGCTGCCGCTCCCGGTGGAACGCATCCGCTTGCTGATTGGCCCCGAAGGTGGGCTGTCGGCAGATGAAATTGCCATGACCGCACGGTATCAGTTTACTGATATTCTGTTAGGACCTCGCGTTCTGCGTACTGAGACAACTGCGCTCACCGCCATCACCGCGCTACAGGTGCGTTTTGGCGATCTGGGCTAACGGAGAAGAACAATGATCAAGCTCGGCATCGTGATGGATCCCATCGCAAGCATCAACATCAAGAAAGATTCCAGCTTCGCTATGCTGCTGGAAGCGCAACGTCGCGGTTACGAAATTCATTATATGGAAATGGCCGATCTCTATCTGATCAACGGTGAAGCCCGCGCCCGTACGCGTACCCTGAGCGTAGAGCAGAACTACGACAAATGGTATGAGTTCAATAGCGAGCAGGATCTCCCGCTGGCAGATCTGGACGTCATTCTGATGCGTAAGGATCCGCCGTTTGATACCGAGTTCATCTACGCAACCTATATTCTGGAACGTGCAGAGGAGAAAGGGACGCTAATCGTCAACAAACCGCAGAGCCTGCGCGATTGTAACGAGAAGCTGTTCACCGCATGGTTTGCCGACCTGACGCCGGAAACGCTGGTCACGCGTAACAAAGCGCAGCTGAAAGCCTTCTGGCAAAAACACAGCGACATCATTCTCAAACCGCTGGACGGCATGGGCGGCGCATCTATTTTCCGCGTCAAGGAAGGCGATCCGAACCTTGGCGTTATTGCCGAAACACTGACCGAGCACGGTACCCGTTATTGCATGGCGCAGAACTATCTGCCGGCAATTAAAGACGGCGATAAACGCGTGCTGGTGGTCGATGGCGAACCCGTTCCGTACTGCCTGGCGCGTATTCCACAAGGCGGCGAAACCCGTGGCAACCTGGCAGCCGGCGGTCGTGGCGAGCCGCGTCCATTAACCGACAGCGACTGGGAAATTGCACGTCGCATTGGGCCAACGCTGAAAGCAAAAGGTTTGATTTTTGTCGGTCTGGATATCATTGGCGACCGTCTGACGGAAATTAACGTCACCAGCCCAACCTGTATTCGTGAAATTGAAGCGGAGTTCCCGGTTTCGATTACCGGTATGCTGATGGACGCCATCGAGGCACGTTTGCAG